>NZ_JBEYCQ010000008.1:0-273911 GCF_040632905.1 Streptomyces sp. NPDC016469 | reverse complement strand
AGATCGCCGTGGAAGAAGGCCAGGAGGTCAAGGAAGGCGACCTGATCGTCGTCCTGGAAGCCATGAAGATGGAGCAGCCCCTCAACGCGCACCGCTCCGGCACGGTCAAGGGCCTGGCCGCCGAGGTCGGCAGCTCGATCTCCTCCGGCGCCGTCATCTGCGAGATCAAGGACTGACCCGCCTCTTCCCCGGCGGTGCCCCGGTCATGTCGTCGGACGTGACCGGGGCACCGGCGCATTCGGGGAACGGCGACCGCCCGCGCGATGGCATCCTGGAGACCGGGGAGACAGGCCGGGAAGACAGGAGGGACCGCACCATGGCGACGAGCCAGGCAGGGGCACCGGCCCGGCCCATGCGTGCCGACGCGCGCCGCAACTACGGCCGGCTGCTGGCGGAAGCCCGTACCGCTTTCGCGGAACACGGCACCGACGCCTCCCTGGAGGACGTCGCCCGGCGCGCGGGGGTCGGCATCGGCACGCTGTACCGCCACTTCCCGACCCGGCACGCTTTGATGAGCGCGGTCTTCCAGGAGGCGGTGACCTCCCTGATCACCCGCTCCCGCGAGCTGGCGGGCTCGGACCGGCCGTGCGCCGCGCTGGTGGAGTGGCTGGGCGCGATCGTCACCCACGCGGGCGAGTACCGCGGCCTGGCCCAGGCCCTCATGTCCACCTGCCGCGACGAGAGTTCGGCCCTGGCCCGGTGCAACACTCCGCTGCGCGAGGCGGGTTCGACGCTCCTGGCCCGCGCCCAGTCCTCGGGCACGGTCCGGCCGGACGTCTCGATAGACGACCTGATGCAGCTGACGAACGCGATCGCCCTGGCAGCGGAACAATCCCCGGACGATCCGGGACTGGCGGACCGCCTGCTGAAGCTGACCCTGCGCGGGCTGAGCGCATCGAGCCCTTCCGGCGATTGAGGAGCGGGGGCCCGGGGCAGCGCCTCCGAGCTACCGCCGCCGCAGGTCCGCCACCCGCGCCCGGTCCCGCTCGACGGCCTCCCCCAGCCCACGCAACGGCTGCCCCTGCGTACGCCGCTGCCCGGGCAACGGCATCTCGCGCCGCGCGGCGGGCCGCCCGCCCGCCGCGCCCGGGTCCGCGGCCGACGAGGCCGCACCCCCACCAGCGACAGCGATCCGTACGCCCTGATCCGCCAGCGCCTGCAACTCCGCCGCCGACCGATCGTCATGCGCGGCAGGCTCGTCCGTCACCAGATGGGTGATGAGATCCGTCGGCACGGTCTGGAACATCGTGTCGGAGCCCAGCTTCGTGTGGTCCGCGAGGACCACCACCTCCGCCGCGGCCTGCACCAGCGCCCGGTCCACACTCGCGGAGAGCATGTTGGACGTGGAGAGCCCGCGCTCGGCGGTGAGCCCGCTCCCGGACAGGAACGCCCGGGAGACCCGCAGCCCCTGGAGGGACTGCTCGGCCCCGCTGCCCACAAGGGCGTAGTTGGAGCCGCGCAGGGTGCCCCCGGTCATCACCACCTCCACCCTGTTGGCATGGGCCAGCGCCTGGGCGACGAGCAGCGAGTTGGTGACGACGGTCAGGCCGGGGACGCGCGCGAGCCGGCGGGCCAGCTCCTGCGTGGTCGTACCGGCACCGACGACGATGGCCTCGCCCTCTTCGACCAGGCCGGCGGCCAGGTCGGCGATGGCCGTCTTCTCCGCGGTGGCGAGATGGGATTTCTGCGGAAAGCCGGACTCCCGCGTAAAACCGCCCGGCAAGACCGCACCGCCGTGCCGGCGGTCGAGGAGTCCTTCTGCCTCCAGTGCCCGCACGTCCCGCCGTACGGTCACTTCGGAGGTCTGGACGACGCGGGCGAGCTCACGGAGCGATACCGCCCCGTTGGCACGCACCATTTCGAGGATCAACTGACGACGTTCTGCAGCGAACACAAAACTGACAGTAACGTGACCGCGCGAGACTTTTCAGCAGTTTGCGCCGAATAGCAGAAGTTGTACATACAGGCGGTCACCAAGTGGTATAGGCGACCGCCTTGTTGTCGTCTCCTGATCGAACGGCGGCCTCGGGCCGCCCGACTTGGTGGGAGTTGCCGGGGAATGCCGGGCCGTGGCCCGGGGTCCCCGGCCCTCTTACGCCTCGCCCGTGCGCTTACGGCTGTGCAACTGGCGGGCCACTTCGGCGATCGATCCCGACAGGGACGGGTACACAGTGAAGGCGTTTGCGATCTGCTCGACCGTCAGATTGTTGTCGACGGCGATCGAGATCGGGTGGATCAGCTCGCTCGCCCGGGGGGCGACGACGCAGCCGCCGACCACGATGCCGGTGCCGGGGCGGCAGAAGATCTTGACGAAGCCGTCCCGGATCCCCTGCATCTTGGCGCGCGGGTTGCGCAGCAGTGGCAGCTTGACGACCAGCGCCTCGATCTTGCCCGCGTCGACGTCCGCCTGGCTGTAGCCGACGGTGGCGATCTCCGGGTCGGTGAAGACGTTCGAGGACACCGTCTTGAGGTTCAGCGGGGCCACCGCGTCGCCGAGGAAGTGGTACATCGCGATGCGGCCCTGCATGGCGGCGACGGAGGCGAGCGCGAAGATGCCGGTGACGTCGCCGGCCGCGTAGACGCCGGGCGCGCTGGTACGGGAGACCTTGTCGGTCCGGATGTGCCCGGAGTCCTTGAGTTGGACGCCGGCCTCCTCCAGGCCCATGCCCGCGGTGTTCGGGATGGCGCCGACGGCCATCAGGCAGTGCGTGCCGGAGATGACCCGGCCGTCGGCGAGGGTCACCTCGACCCGGTCGCCGACGCGCTTGGCGGACTGCGCGCGGGAGCGGGCCATGACGTTCATGCCGCGCCGCCGGAACACGTCCTCCAGGACGGCGGCCGCGTCGGGGTCCTCGCCGGGCAGCACCCGGTCGCGGGAGGAGACGAGGGTGACGCGGGAGCCGAGGGCCTGGTAGGCGCCGGCGAACTCGGCGCCGGTCACACCGGAACCGACGACGATGAGCTCCTGCGGCAGCTCGTCGAGGTCGTAGACCTGGGTCCAGTTCAGGATGCGCTCGCCGTCGGGCTGCGCGTCCGGGATCTCGCGGGGGTGCCCACCGGTCGCTATCAGCACGGCGTCGGCGGTGAGCGTCTCCTCCGTACCGTCGGCGGCCGTGACGACGACCTGGCGGGAGCCGTCGGCGGCCTGGAGGCCCTCCAGACGGCCGCGGCCGCGCATGACGCGGGCGCCGGCGCGGGTGACGGAGGCGGTGATGTCGTGGGACTGCGCGAGCGCCAGGCGCTTGACGCGGCGGTTGACCTTCCCCAGATCGACGCCGACCACACGTGCGGCCTGCTCTATGTGCGGGGTGTCGTCGGCGACGATGATGCCCAGCTCCTCGTAGGAGGAGTCGAAGGTGGTCATCACCTCGGCCGTCGCGATCAGGGTCTTCGAGGGCACGCAGTCGGTGAGGACGGACGCGCCGCCGAGGCCGTCACAGTCGACGACGGTCACCTCCGCGCCGAGCTGGGCGCCCACGAGCGCCGCCTCGTACCCGCCGGGTCCGCCGCCGATGATCACGATCCGGGTCACGAAAAGTCCGCCTCGCGTTTCTCGTCCCACGGCCGTCTGCTGCCCCGGCCGGGGGTCCGGGGGATCGCCCCGGGGGAATGCAGTACGTACTTCATTGTCCCGCACGCGCCAAGGTGCTTCTCCCCGGGGCCCTCCATACGTGCGCCGGGGCGCACGGCGCACGGACGAGGCGGACGCGTCCACCCCGTTCGAGCCTCCCCTCAGGGGGCGTTCCTCACAGGAACCGACGTGCCCGCCGCCACCTCCCGTACCCTCGATCACATGTCGCTCTACGCCGCGTACGCCGGCAACCTCGACGCGCGGCTGATGACGCGCCGCGCCCCGCACTCACCGCTGCGCGGCACCGGCTGGCTGAACGGCTGGCGGCTGACCTTCGGCGGGGAGCAGATGGGCTGGGAGGGAGCGCTGGCCACCGTGGCGGAGGCGCCCCGCTCGCAGGTGTTCGTCGCCCTGTACGACCTGGCACCCATGGACGAGGACTCCATGGACCGCTGGGAGGGTGTCGGCCTGGACATATACCGGCGCATGCGGATCCGGGTGCACACCCTGGACGGCGAGGAGCCGGCCTGGATCTATGTGCTGAACGGCTACGAGGGCGGCCTGCCGTCCGCCCGTTATCTGGGCGAGATCGCGGACGCGGCCGAATCGGCGGGCGCGCCGCACGACTATGTGATGGAACTGCGCAAGCGCCCCTGCTGACGGCGGAGGGCGCGAGGGGCGGCGACCTGCCCCTTTCACCCCCGGCGCCAGTCCGATTGTCGGAACACACGAACGAATCCCGCCAGACTCTGTACAGGGGCATCTACGCGCGTAGGGATTCAGCGGTTACGCTCATCCGCGTGAACGCATCAGTTATTCCGGACCACATCCAGGGCGACCCGTACGCCGCCGCCGCCGACGCCGCCGCCCGCCTGCGCGAGCTGACCGGTGCCGAGACTCACGACGTCGCCCTCGTGATGGGCTCCGGCTGGGCGCCGGCCGCTGCCGCGCTCGGCGTTCCGGCGGCCGAGTTCCCGGTGACCGCCCTGCCCGGCTTCCCGGCGCCCGCCGTCGAGGGCCACGGCGGCACGATCCGCTCGCACGTGATCGGCGACAAGCGCGCCCTGGTGTTCCTGGGCCGCACGCACTATTACGAGGGCCGCGGCGTCGCCGCCGTCGCGCACGGGGTCCGCACCGCGGTCGCCGCGGGGTGCCGGACGGTCGTCCTGACGAACGGCTGCGGCGGTCTGCGGGAGGGCATGCGCCCCGGGCAGCCGGTCCTGATCAGCGACCACATCAACCTCACGGCGGCGTCGCCGATCGTCGGCGCGAACTTCGTGGACCTCACCGACCTGTACTCGCCGCGGCTGCGCGCGCTGTGCAAGGAGGTGGACGAGACGCTCGAAGAGGGCGTGTACGTGCAGTTCCCCGGCCCGCACTACGAGACTCCGGCCGAGATCAACATGGTCCGCGTCATGGGCGGCGACCTCGTCGGCATGTCCACGGTCCTGGAGGCGATCGCCGCCCGCGAGGCGGGGGCCGAGGTGCTGGGCCTGTCCCTGGTGACGAACCTGGCGGCGGGGCTCAGCGGGGAGCCGCTGAACCACGAGGAGGTCCTTCAGGCGGGGCGGGATTCCGCGACGCGGATGGGGTCCCTGCTGGCGCGGCTGCTGGACCGGATCTGAGCCGCACCGTTCCGGGGGCGCTGCCCCCGTATCCCCGCTGCTCAATCGCCGCAGGGGCTTGATTCTGCCACCGCCGTCGCACACCCGCGGCAAAGCTCAGCCCCGTCGGCGTTTGAGGCGCGGGGTCCGGGGCGGAGCCCCGGTTTCGGGGAGTGTGGGGTCTCCCCTGCTCGAACGAAGTTGAGAGCTTGGGGATGGGTAGGGGGACAGGCCCGCCGCAGGCGCCCCACCCGCACCCGTACACCCACCGGCCCCACCCGAAAGGCACCCCGTGACGACACCCCCGGACCTCCTCGCCCGCGCCGGCGCCTGGCTCGCCGAGGACCCCGACCCCGACACCCGCGAAGAGCTCGCCAAGCTCATCGCCGCCGAGGACACCGCCGAGCTCACCACCCGCTTCGCGGGCACGCTCCAGTTCGGCACCGCCGGGCTGAGGGGCGAACTCGGCGCCGGCCCCATGCGCATGAACCGCTCCGTGGTCATCCGCGCCGCCGCCGGCCTCGCCGCGTACCTGAAGGACCAGGGGCGGACCGGCGGTCTCGTCGTCATCGGCTACGACGCCCGCTACAAGTCCGCCGACTTCGCGCGGGACACCGCCGCCGTGATGACCGGGGCCGGCCTCCGCGCGGCGGTCCTCCCCCGCCCGCTGCCCACCCCCGTGCTGGCGTACGCCATAAGGCACCTGGGCGCCGTCGCCGGCGTCGAGGTGACCGCCAGCCACAACCCGCCCCGCGACAACGGTTACAAGGTCTACCTCGGCGACGGCTCGCAGATCGTGCCGCCGGCGGACGGCGAGATCGCCGCGGCCATCGCGGCGGTCGGCCCGCTGGACGCCGTGCCCCGCCCGGACACCGGCTGGGAGACCCTGGGCGACGAGGTCCTGGACGCGTACCTGACCCGTACGGACGCCGTGCTCGACGCCGGCTCGCCGCGCACCGCCCGCACCGTGTACACCGCGATGCACGGCGTCGGCGCCTCCGTGCTCACCGCCGCCTTCGCCCGGGCCGGCTTCCCCGCGCCCGTGCTCGTCGCGGAGCAGGCCGAGCCGGACCCCGCGTTCCCCACCGTGGCCTTCCCCAATCCGGAGGAGCCCGGTGCGATGGACCTCGCGTTCACCACCGCACGCAGGGTGAAACCGGATCTCGTCATCGCCAACGACCCGGACGCGGACCGCTGCGCCGTCGCCGTGCCGGACCCGGCGGCGGACGGCGGCTGGCGGATGCTGCGGGGCGACGAGGTCGGCGCGCTGCTCGCCGCGCACCTGGTGCGCAGGGGCGCCACCGGCGTGTTCGCGGAGTCGATCGTCTCGTCCTCGCTGCTCGGCCGGATCGCCGAGAAGGCGGGCCTGGGCTACGAGGAGACCCTGACGGGCTTCAAGTGGATCGCCCGCGTCGAGGGGCTGCGTTACGGGTACGAGGAGGCGCTCGGCTACTGCGTGGACCCGGACGGCGTCCGCGACAAGGACGGCATCACGGCCGCGCTGCTCGTCGCCGAGCTGGCCTCCGTACTCAAGGAGCGGGGCCGCACGCTCCTGGACCTGCTGGACGACCTCGCGCTCGAACACGGGCTGCACGCGACCGACCAGCTGTCGGTGCGGGTGGAGGACCTGTCCGTCATCGCGGACGCGATGCGCCGCCTGCGCGAGCAGCCGCCGGCCGCCCTGGCGGGGCTGCCCGTGACCTCGGCCGAGGACCTGTCGCGGGGCACGGACCGGCTGCCGCCGACCGACGGGCTGCGCTACACGCTCGACGGCGCCCGGGTGATCGTCCGCCCGAGCGGCACCGAGCCGAAGCTGAAGTGCTACCTGGAGGTCGTCGTACCGGTCGGCTCCGCCGACGCGCTGCCGGCGGCCCGCGCCCGGGCCACGGAGCTGCTGACCGGCATCAAGCGCGACCTGGCGGCAGCGGCGGGCATCTGAGGGAGCGGGGTGGCCGGGAAGCCCCGGCCACCCCCTCTCAGCGGGCCACCCGCGCCATTCACGCCTCGCCCTCGTCCGCCGAGCGCGGCAGCCCCGCCGACAGGTTCTCGTGACCGGACTCCGTCACGACGAGGTCGTCCTCGATGCGGACGCCGATGCCGCGCCACTCCTCCGGGACCGTCAGGTCGTCCGGCTGGAAGTACAGCCCGGGCTCGACGGTCAGCACCATGCCCGGCTCCAGCACCCCGTCGACGTACGCCTCGTTGCGCGCCCGCGCGCAGTCGTGGACGTCGGGTCCGAGCATGTGCCCGGTGCCCGCCATGGTGAAGCGGCGCTGGAGGCCGAGTGCGCACGCCCGCTCGGCCGGGCCCTCGATGAAGCAGAGCGCGCTGCCGTTCAGCGGCCGGACCACGCGCCCGGGCGGGCTGCCGCCGGCGGACCGGCGGCTGCTGTGGCTGCCGGCGGGCGGGACGAGCGACGAGGTCATCGCGCGCGAGCTGGGCATCAGCCGCCGCACGCTGTTCCGCCGGTTGCGGGTCCTGATGGCCGGGCTGGGCGCCGCGAACCGCTTCCAGCCGGCGCTGCAGGCGCAGCGCCGGGGCCGGCTGTGAGCGCCTCGGACGTCAGCCGGCCGCGTGAGCGCCCGGGACGTCAGCCCATCGCGCCGAGGACCACGAGCAGCACCGCGCCGACGACGGCCGGGGCGATGACCTCGTACGCCCAGCGCACCGAGGCGGCGGGCGCGTCGGCCACGGGCTTGTCGCCGGCGCGCTCGGACAGCTCGCGCAGGTCCGCGACGGCCTGGTCGGCGGCCGCGGTGCGGGCCTTGGTGTTGCGTACGTCGGCGATCGTGGACGTACGCCGGTACGGGTCGTCCACCGCCTGCCGGGACTGCTGGCGGGCGGCCTTCTTGCGCTGCCGCAGCGACACGGGGACGGCCCAGAGCTGGTACTTCGTACCGTCGTGCGTGAAGAGCTCGCTCGAATACCCGGCCCGCACGTCGGCCACGTCGCTCCACGGCAGCGTGATCGTGCGGAACGGGTTGCGGACGCGGATGCGCCTCTCGTTCGCGGCGACCACCGGGCGCAGCGTGAAGGCGACGATCAGCGGTACGGCGGTCAGCATCCCGGCGAGCGCCATCCACGGCACCCGGCCGTCGCCCCGGAACGCGGCGTCGGCGCCGATCCCGCAGGCGAGCACGAGGAGCAGGATGCCGCCGGCCAGCCCGGCGGGCGACCGGAAGGTCCGGTCGGCGTAGGTGGGCTCGTCGGCAGGCGTGGGGCTCGTCATGAGCCCGATTGTGCCTGACGCGGCGCGGGGGCGCGGTGGCGGCTTCGCCCGCAGCGGGGGCCCGGTGCGGGAACCCTCGATGACCTGGGTCCCTGTACAGGTCGCTACGCGCGTAGATATGCTCATGTGGTGACCATGCCCACCACCCTCCCCGCATTCGCCGACGCGACGGCGTCCGACAGTGCGCTGCGCCGCTTCCTGCACGGGCTGCCCGGCGTCGACCCGGTCGGCCTCGAAGCGCGCGCCGCAGCCCTCGGAACCAGGTCGGTCAAGACGACGGCCAAGGCGTACGCCATCGACCTCGCGATCTCGATGATCGACCTGACGACGCTGGAAGGCGCGGACACCCCCGGCAAGGTCCGGGCGCTCGCCGCCAAGGCCGTCAACCCCGACCCCACCGACCGCACGACCCCGCGCACCGCCGCGGTCTGCGTCTACCCCGACATGGCGGCCACCGCTGCCGCCGCCCTGGCCGGCTCCGGCGTCAAGGTGGCGTCCGTGGCGACGGCCTTCCCCGCCGGGCGCGCCGCGCTCGACGTGAAGCTCGCGGACGTCCGGGACGCCGTGGCGGCCGGGGCCGACGAGATCGACATGGTGATCGACCGGGGCGCGTTCCTGGCCGGCCGCTATCTGAAGGTGTACGAGGAGATCGTCGCCGTGAAGGCGGAGTGCGGGTCCGCCCGGCTCAAGGTGATCTTCGAGACCGGCGAGCTGTCCACGTACGACAACATCCGGCGGGCCTCCTGGCTCGGGATGCTGGCGGGCGCGGACTTCATCAAGACCTCGACCGGCAAGGTGGCGACGAACGCCACGCCCGCGAACACCCTGCTGATGCTGGAGGCGGTGCGCGACTTCCGCGCGCAGACCGGCGTACAGATCGGCGTGAAGCCGGCCGGCGGCATCCGCACCTCGAAGGATGCGATCAAGTTCCTCGTGCTGGTCAACGAGACCGCGGGCGAGGACTGGCTGGACAACCACTGGTTCCGCTTCGGCGCCTCCAGCCTGCTGAACGACCTGCTGATGCAGCGCCAGAAGCTCAGCACCGGCCGTTACTCCGGCCCCGATTACGTGACGGTGGACTGATACCCATGGCATCCGCATTCGAGTACGCACCGGCGCCGGAGTCCCGCTCCGTCGTCGACATCGCCCCGTCGTACGGCCTGTTCATCGACGGTGAGTTCACCGACGCGGCCGACGGCAAGGTCTTCAAGACGGTCAGCCCGTCCTCCGAGGAGGTGCTGTCCGAGGTCGCGCGGGCCGGCGCCGACGACGTGGACCGGGCCGTGAAGGCGGCCCGCCGCGCGTTCGAGAAGTGGTCGGCGCTGCCCGGCTCCGAGCGCGCCAAGTACCTGTTCCGGATCGCCCGGATCATCCAGGAGCGCAGCCGCGAGCTGGCCGTCCTGGAGACCCTGGACAACGGCAAGCCGATCAAGGAGACCCGCGACGCGGACCTCCCGCTGGTCGCCGCGCACTTCTTCTACTACGCGGGCTGGGCCGACAAGCTGGACCACGCGGGCTACGGCCCGAATCCGCGCCCGCTGGGCGTCGCGGGACAGGTCATCCCGTGGAACTTCCCGCTGCTGATGCTCGCGTGGAAGATCGCCCCGGCGCTCGCCACGGGCAACACCGTGGTCCTGAAGCCCGCCGAGACGACGCCGCTGTCCGCGCTGTTCTTCGCGGACATCTGCCGCCAGGCGGGCCTGCCCAAGGGTGTCGTCAACATCCTCACGGGGTATGGCGACGCGGGCCAGGCGCTCGTGGAGCACGCGGACGTGAACAAGGTCGCCTTCACCGGTTCGACCGCCGTCGGCAAGGCCATCGCCCGGAGCGTCGCGGGGACGGACAAGAAGGTCACGCTGGAGCTGGGCGGCAAGGGCGCCAACATCGTCTTCGACGACGCCCCGATCGACCAGGCCGTCGAGGGCATCGTCACCGGCATCTTCTTCAACCAGGGCCAGGTCTGCTGCGCCGGCTCCCGCCTCCTGGTCCAGGAGTCGATCCAGGACGAACTGCTCGACGCCCTGAAGCGCCGCCTGTCCACGCTGCGCCTCGGCGACCCGCTGGACAAGAACACGGACATCGGCGCGATCAACTCCGCCGAGCAGCTGGCCCGGATCACCGCGCTCACGGAGACCGGCGAGGCGGAGGGCGCGGAGCGCTGGAGCGCCCCGTGCGAACTGCCCTCGGCCGGTTACTGGTTCGCCCCGACGCTGTTCACCAACGTCACCCAGGCCCACACCATCGCCCGCGACGAGATCTTCGGCCCGGTGCTGTCGGTGCTGTCGTTCCGTACGCCGGACGAGGCCGTCGCCAAGGCGAACAACAGCCAGTACGGCCTGTCGGCCGGCATCTGGACGGAGAAGGGCTCCCGCATCCTCGCGGTGGCGAACAAGCTCCGGGCGGGCGTCGTCTGGGCCAACACGTTCAACAAGTTCGACCCGACCTCGCCGTTCGGCGGTTACAAGGAGTCGGGCTACGGCCGCGAAGGCGGCCGTCACGGCCTGGAGGCGTACCTCGATGTCCGATAACCGTCTGAGCGTCTTCAAGACCTACAAGCTGTACGTCGGGGGCAAGTTCCCCCGCTCCGAGAGCGGCCGGGTGTACGAGGTGACGGACTCGAAGGGCAAGTGGCTGGCGAACGCGCCCCAGTCCTCCCGCAAGGACGCCCGCGACGCGGTCGTGGCCGCCCGCAAGGCGTTCGGCGGCTGGTCCGGCGCGACCGCGTACAACCGCGGCCAGATCCTCTACCGCGTCGCGGAGATGCTGGAGGGCCGCCGCGAGCAGTTCGTACGCGAGGTGGCCGAGGCGGAGGGCCTGTCCAAGTCCAAGGCGGCTGCGGTCGTGGACGCGGCGGTGGACCGCTGGGTCTGGTACGCGGGCTGGACGGACAAGATCGCCCAGATCGTGGGCGGCGCGAACCCGGTCGCGGGCCCGTTCTTCAACCTGTCGACGCCCGAACCGACCGGTGTGGTCACGGTCCTGGCACCGCAGGAGTCCTCGTTCCTCGGCCTGGTCTCGGTCATCGCCCCGGTGATCGCCGCCGGCAACACCGTGGTCGTGGTGGCCTCCGCGAAGTCCCCGCTGCCCGCCCTGTCGCTGGGTGAGGTGCTGGCCACCTCGGACCTGCCGGGCGGTGTGGTCAACATCCTGTCGGGGAAGACCGCGGAGATCGCCGCGCCGCTCGCCGCCCACCAGGACGTGAACGGCATCGACCTCACGGGGGCGGACGCGGCGCTCGCGAAGGAGCTGGAGATCGCGGCGGCGGACAACCTGAAGCGCGTTTCGCGCCCACCCGTCTCCCGCCGCTGCCCCGAGAAGGAAGAGCAGAGCGCTGCTCATCAACAGGCTGTGGACGGTGACGACTGGACCGCCGACCCCGGTACGCACCGCCTGACGGCCTTCCTGGAGACCAAGACGGTCTGGCACCCGACGGGCGCGCTGGGCGCGTCCGGCTCCTCGTACTGACCGCACACGGCGACGGCCCGTTTCCCGGAGAGACCTCCGGGAAACGGGCCGTCCCGCGGTCAGCCGCGCAGCCCCTCCACGACCGGGCCCACGACGGGCAGGTCCTTGATGGCGCCACCGCTCGTCAGCGGATCGGTGACCAGCGCGGTGGAGAGCGGCTTGAAGTCGGCGACCTGGGTGCCCACCGCGTTGTCCAGCGGGTCCGTGCCGGTGCCGGCCAGCGGGTCGAGCCGCAGGTGGGTGACGGGCGCGACGCTGTGCTCCAGCGACTGCCCGAGCGCCCCGGTGACCGCGCCGCCGGCCGCCTCGGTGGCCTCCGCGAGGCCGACGTCGGCCCCGGTCTCCTGGACGACGGGCAGCGGGGCGGCCTGCGCCGCCGCACCCCCCGCGCCGAGCGCGGCGCCGACCGCGGTGACGGTCAGCCCTGCGCGCAGCAGGGTGCGGCGCCGGGACCTGGAAAGTGCGTGACGTGCCATGGATTTCCCACCTGATCGGGATGATCGGACCATCGGTCGGGTAATCGACCGAATGCACAGAGTAGTTGAGGTGTGATGCGCGATACCAACAGGACCTCCGGGGGGTCCCTTGTTCGGGTCAATGCCGCACACTCGTGTCCTGTGAGTTCCCAAGCGCTTTCGACCCGCGTCGTCCTGTTGACGGGCCCCTCCGGCTCCGGCAAGTCGTCCCTCGCCGCCCGCACCGGCCTTCCGGTCCTGCGGCTCGACGACTTCTACAAGGAGGCCGGTGACCCCACCCTGCCGCTGGTCGAGGGCAGTACGGACATCGACTGGGACTCCCCGGACTCCTGGGACGCCGCCGCCGCGGTCGCCGCGATCGCGGAACTCTGCCGGACCGGCCGCACCGACGTCCCGGTGTACGACATATCCACCAGCTCCCGCACCGGGCACGAGGTCCTGCACATCGGGCGCACCCCGCTCTTCGTGGCCGAGGGCATCTTCGCGGCCGATGTCATCGACCGCTGCCAGTCCCTGGGTCTGCTGGCCGACGCCCTCTGCCTGCGCGGCCACCCCTCCACAACCTTCCGCCGCCGCCTGCTGCGGGACCTGCGCGAGGGCCGCAAGTCGGTGCCGTTCCTGCTGCGGCGCGGGTGGCGTCTGATGCGTACGGAACGCCGCATCGTGGCCCGCCATGTCGCGCTGGGCGCGCACGCGTGCGCGAAGCAGGAAGCGCTGGGCCGCCTGGCGGCCGCGGCGGCGGGCCGATGCCGGACACCGGCGATTTCGAGCCCCTCCGGCGATTGAGGAGCGGGGTCCGGGGGCAGAGGCCCCGGAACGCGCCGCGGGGCCGGACAGGACCCCCCGGCCCGTCCGACCCCGCAGCTTCCCCGTATCCCCGTGCCCCCGAGACACCCCCGTATCCCTCGGGCCCCCGTGTCACCCCCGTGACAACACCACCGCGTCCCCCGACGCGGCAGCGCCCCCGTTCCCCCAGCCTTCAGGCCACCAGCTCGCCGAAGGACTCCTCCTCGTCACGGCCGAAGCTCAGGACCTCGTCCTCGCGCAGCCGGCGGAGCGACCGCCAGATGCTCGACTTCACCGTGCCGACACTGATGTCGAGGATGGACGCGATCTCGGGGTCCGTACGGCCCTCGTAGTACCGCAGGACGAGCATCGTGCGCTGCAGCTCGGGAAGGCGCGCCAGCGCCTGCCAGAGAACGGCGCGCAGCTCCGTACCGCGCATCGCGTCCGTGTCGCCCGCCGTCTCCGGCAGCTCCTCGGTCGGGTATTCGTTCAGCTTGCGCCTGCGCCAGGCGCTGATGTGCAGATTGGTCATCGTGCGGCGCAGGTAACCGCCCACAGCGGCCTTGTCGCTGATGCGGTCCCAGGCCCGGTACGTCGAGAAGAGGGCGCTCTGGAGCAGGTCCTCGGCCTCGAACCGGTCACCGGTCAGGTGGTAGGCGGTGGCGTACAGGGAGGCGCGGCGCTCCCGGACGTAGGCCGTGAACGCCGCTTCGGCGTCCCCGGACCGCTCCGGTGACTTCCGCTCCCCCGAGTCCTCCCCGTACGCGCTTCCCCCGTTGCCCCCCGCGTCAACCACCGTCATGAATGACGTGTGCTGACGCCCGGCGCCTCGAACGCACCCCCGTCCGTTCACTGCGGCGCCGGACTTCTCGGTGCTCCGCCCGACATCGTGGAGACGCGTGACAACTGCGCTTGCGTTGATGCTGTGAGTTGCGTTCATCTCGCGCCCCCCATCGGTGGAGTCCGTCCGTTCCTTGTGTCAACGAGCTTGCCGGGGCAGTTTCATGGCCCTGTCCGCCGACTGTCACAGGGCTGTCACAGGGCCCGGCGGCGGCACGAATCCGTGCTTCCGGATGCATGAGGGACGTATGGGGCACGCATCAGGGGGGACCAACTGTCGAACTGGGACGCCCCATGGGTCAGAATGACCAAGTGCCTTTCCTGTTGCTGATCGAGGACGACGACGCCATCCGCACGGCCCTCGAACTCTCGCTGTCACGCCAGGGCCACCGTGTGGCCACCGCGGCGACGGGAGAGGACGGCCTCAACCTGCTGCGCGAGCAGCGCCCCGACCTGGTCGTGCTGGATGTGATGCTGCCCGGGATCGACGGTTTCGAGGTGTGCCGGCGCATCCGCCGCACCGACCAGCTGCCGATCATCCTGCTGACCGCCCGAAGCGACGACATCGACGTCGTGGTGGGTCTGGAGTCCGGCGCCGACGACTACGTGGTCAAGCCTGTGCAGGGCCGGGTGCTCGACGCCCGTATCCGCGCGGTGCTGCGCCGCGGCGAACGGGAGTCGACCGACTCCGCGACGTTCGGGAACGTGGTGATCGACCGCTCCGCCATGACCGTCACCAAGAACGGGGAGGACCTTCAGCTCACGCCGACCGAGCTGCGCCTCCTGCTCGAACTGAGCCGCCGGCCCGGCCAGGCCCTGTCCCGGCAGCAGCTCCTGCGCCTGGTCTGGGAGCACGACTACCTGGGCGACTCACGGCTGGTGGACGCCTGTGTCCAGCGGCTGCGCGCCAAGGTGGAGGACGTCCCGTCGTCGCCGACCCTGATCCGTACGGTCCGGGGCGTGGGCTACCGGCTGGACTCGCCGCAGTGAGCACGGCTGTGCGGCGGGGCCTGCGTGCCGGGCTCCGCTGGACCAGCCTGCGACTGCGGCTCGTCATCGTCTTCGGTCTCGTCGCGCTGACCGCCGCCGTGTCGGCCTCCGGCATCGCGTACTGGCTCAACCGCGAGGCCGTGCTGACGCGTACGCAGGACGCGGCGCTCGGGGACTTCCGCCAGGAGATGCAGTCCCGGGCGGCCTCGCTGCCGCTGCGTCCCACCAAGGAGGACCTGCAGACGGCCGCCGTGCAGATGGCGAGCAGCAGCCCGGGCTACAGCGTGCTCCTGATCGACGAGCGCGATCCGGGCAAGCCCATCGTCGGCAACAGCGACCTGGACACCTTCACCCGCGACAACGTACCGCCGTCGTTGCAGGAGCAGGTGGACCGCAAGCAGCCGGTCAAGGCGGGCAACAAGTACGAGTACCACCTGTTCTGGCAGCGCACCTCGATACGCGGCACGCCGTATCTCGTCGCCGGTACGAAGATCATCGGCGGCGGGCCGACCGGCTACATGCTGAAGTCGCTCGACCAGGAGCGGCAGGACCTCAGCTCGCTCGCCTGGTCGCTGGGGATCGCCACGGCGCTCGCCCTGGTGGGCTCGGCGCTGCTCGCGCAGGCGGCGGCGACGACCGTGCTGCGGCCGGTGCAGCGGCTCGGGGACGCGGCCCGCAAGCTCGGCGAGGGCAAGCTCGACACCCGGCTCGCGGTGTCCGGCACCGATGAACTGGCCGATTTGTCCCGGACGTTCAACCGGACCGCCGGCGCGCTGGAGAAGAAGGTCGCGGACATGAGCGCCCGCGAGGAGGCCAGCCGCCGCTTCGTCGCCGACATGTCGCACGAGCTGCGTACGCCGCTGACGGCGCTCACCGCGGTCACGGAGGTGCTGGAGGACGAGGTCGACAGCCTCGATCCGATGATCGCCCCCGCGGTGAACCTGGTGGTCAGCGAGACCCGCCGGCTGAACAACCTCGTGGAGAACCTGATGGAGGTGACCCGCTTCGACGCGGGCACCGCCCGCCTGGTCCTGGACGACGTGGACGTCGCCGACCAGGTGACCGCCTGCATCGACGCCCGCGCCTGGCTCGACGCGGTCGAACTGGACGCCGAGCGCGGGATGATGGTCCGCCTCGACCCGCGCCGGCTCGACGTGATCCTGGCGAACCTGATCGGCAACGCGCTCAAGCACGGCGGTTCGCCGGTACGGGTCTCGGTGCGAATCGAGGGCGAGGAGCTGGTCATCGAGGTCCGGGACCACGGCCCCGGCATCCCCGAGGACGTCCTGCCGCACGTCTTCGACCGGTTCTACAAGGCGAGCGCCTCCAGGCCGCGTTCGGACGGCAGCGGGCTCGGGCTCTCCATCGCCATGGAGAACGCGCACATCCACAACGGCGACATCACCGCGCGCAACTTTCCCG
Source organism: Streptomyces sp. NPDC016469 (assembly GCF_040632905.1). Classification (NCBI taxonomy): domain Bacteria; kingdom Bacillati; phylum Actinomycetota; class Actinomycetes; order Kitasatosporales; family Streptomycetaceae; genus Streptomyces; species Streptomyces sp. NPDC016469. Next base: position 257,528 of record NZ_JBEYCQ010000008.1, on the reverse strand, counting down.
ACGGCGACGGCGCGGTCTTCGTGCTGCGCCTGCCGCGCGACCCCGGGGCGCCGAGCCGTACCGCCGGGGACCACGACGCACCGATACCGGACCACCAGGAGGACGACGCGACGTGAGGCGCAGCGAACGCCGGGGAAACCGAACCGCCGCCGCCCTGGCAGGTGCCGCACTCTGTGCCGTGCTGGCGACGGGCTGCGGCATCCGTACGACGTCGGTACCGGTGGACGCGGGTGCCGCCCCGTCCCGGGTGCCGTGCGCGATGCCCGCCGAGGACGCCGCGTCCCAGGCCAGGCGGGGCATCCCTGTGCAGGTGTACCTGATCTGCGCCTCGCAGCTGGTGACGGTGGACCGGGCGGTGCAGGTCCAGGAGGCCGAGTCGGACCGGCTGGCCGTCGCCACGGAGCTGCTGGGCGAGTTGCGCAGACAGCCCGCGGAGGAGGAGCGGCAGGCGGGTTTCTCCACCGATGTGCCCGGGTCGCTCCGCGTCTTCGGACCCCGCCTGGGCGACGCGAAGGACGCGCTGCGGCTCAACGAGCAGCCGGAGGACCTGTCGGCCGAGGCCCTGGCCCAGGTCGTCTGCACCTTCGCGGACAGCGAGTCCCTGACCCCCGGCGACACGGTGACGCTGGGCGGCCCGGGCGACTACCCGGCCCGGGGCTACCTCTGCACGGCGGAGACGAAGGCCAGCCCGAAGGCGATACCAAGCACGGTGGGGGTGCCGTAGGCCCTGTCCAGGGGCCTTGGGGGCCGTCGTGAGGCAGGTCTCCCCGGGTCCTGCGGAACCGATCCTGCCGCCGCCCGCGTCTAGGGCTTCGTGCGTCAAGGTACGGACGGCCGGGCCGTCATCCGCTTCCGCGCGGTCGGGGTGTCGCTGCTCCTCGCGCATCTGCTGCTCGTCGGGTGGCTCACCCTGCGTCCGCTGGACGTGCCGTGGATGGACGCCGCCAACCTCTCGCCGTTCGCCGGCATCAGGGCCGATCTGTCGCTCGGCCCGGCCGCCGCGTTCCGCCGGATCGGCGGTGGGCTGCTGCTGCTGGCGCCGCTGGGCGTCCTGCTGCCGATGGCCGGAGGCCGGCTGTACGTGTCCCCGTGGCTCTCGCTGGCCCGTACGGTCGCGGCCGGTTCGCTGATCTCGCTGGCCATCGAGCTGGGGCAGACCGGGGTGCCCGGCCAGGTGGTGGACGTGGACTCGCTGTTCCTGAACACGGCGGGCGTCGCCCTGGCCCACGCCCTGGTGGTGCCCGCGTGCCGGGCGCGCCTGCGCCGGCGCGGCGGACCGGAGCCGCGGGTGGTGCCACGGAGCGGGCACGAGGCCCCTCAGGGTTCGACCCCGACGATTTCCGGGGTCGGGATGGCCCCGTAGAGCGACGCTTCGTCCGGTTCGTCGCGCGACCATGGACGTACCGGGAGCACGACGGAATGCTCCCCGCAACGGTTCGCGAAGGAGCCCACCATGGCCGCACTTGCCCGCCCCCGTGACGGACGCATGATCGGCGGAGTGTGCGCAGCGCTGGCGCGGCGTTTCGGCACGTCGGCGAGGACCATGCGCATCATCTTCCTGGTCTCGTGCCTGCTGCCGGGACCGCAGTTCCTGCTCTATCTGGCGCTGTGGCTGCTGCTGCCCCAGGAGAGGCCGTCGTCCTCGGCCGCCTGGTAGCCGTTCCCGTTCCCGTACGCATGCCTGTGGGCGGGCACCCGGTCGGGGTGTCCGCCCACTGGCGTGTTCCGGCTTCGGCTCAGCGGCCGAGCGGCAGACCGTTGGCGGACAGGCCGCTGGTGGTCAGACCGCCGGCCGGCATGCCGCCGAGGAGGCCCTTGACGGGGGTGGTGGCGTCGCCGAGGACCTTGGTCTGGCTGGTGCCGAGGAGCTGGTCGGCGGTGTCCTGGACCGGCAGCGTCGAGGTGGCGTCGGCCACCGCACCGGCGACGGGCAGGACGCTGGTCGCGGTCTCCAGCGGCAGTGCGGAGGCGGCCGCGGTGCCTGCGGCGGCAGCGGCGAAAGCGGCACCGAGAGCGGCGACGCCGAGAGTCCTGGCGGCAGACTGCTTCATATGACATTCATCCTTGGGGAAGGGGATGTGAGCGGCTATGCAACGTAGTCATCCGCCGCCCCGCTCCGCAAACATCCGCCGCCACGGAAAACGGCCGGGAAAACCACTTCCCGGCCGTTCTCCGTACGCCTCCGTCAGCCGGCCAACGAGGAAGACACACTGGTCGCAGCGGTCTGCTCGAAAAGCCATTCGGACTTCAGCTCGGCGTACCCGGGCTTGATGACGTCATTGATCATCGCCAGACGTTCATCGAAAGGAATGAATGCCGACTTCATTCCATTGACGGTGAACCACTGCATGTCGTCGAGCGTGTATCCGAAAGCCTCGGTCAGCTTCTCGAATTCCTGGCTCATGCTCGTGCCGCTCATCAGCCGGTTGTCCGTGTTGACGGTGGCCCGGAAGTGCAGCTTGCGGAGCAGCCCGATGGGGTGCTCCGCGTACGAGGAAGCGGCCCCGGTCTGGAGGTTGGACGTCGGGCACATCTCCAGCGGGATGCGCTTGTCCCGTACGTAGGAGGCGAGCCGGCCCAGCTTCACGGAGCCGTCCTCCGCGACCTCGATGTCGTCGATGATGCGGACGCCGTGCCCGAGCCGGTCGGCGCCGCACCACTGGATGGCCTGCCAGATCGAGGGCAGCCCGAACGCCTCGCCCGCGTGGATCGTGAAGTGGTTGTTCTCGCGCTTGAGGTACTCGAACGCGTCCAGGTGCCGGGTGGGCGGGAACCCGGCCTCGGCGCCCGCGATGTCGAAGCCGACGACGCCCTGGTCCCGGTAGCGGTTGGCGAGTTCGGCGATCTCCAGGGAGCGCGCGGCGTGCCGCATGGCGGTGAGCAGGGCGCCGACGCGGATGCGGTTGCCGTCCTGCCGGGCCCGCCGCTCGCCCTCGCGGAACCCCTCGTTGACGGCCTCGACCACCTCTTCGAGGGTCAGCCCGGCCTCCAGGTGCTGCTCGGGGGCGTACCGCACCTCGGCGTAGACGACACCGTCGGCCGCCAGGTCCTCGGCGCACTCGGCGGCGACCCGGACCAGCGCGTCACGGGTCTGCATGACGGCGCAGGTGTGGGCGAACGTCTCCAGATACCGCTCCAGCGAACCGGAGTCCGCCGCCTCCCGGAACCAGACGCCGAGTTTGTCGGGCTCGCTCTCGGGAAGCGCGTCGTAGCCGATCGCCGCCGCGAGATCGACGATCGTTCCGGGGCGCAGGCCGCCGTCGAGGTGGTCGTGCAGAAGGACCTTGGGGGCACGCCGGATCTGGTCCGGGCCGGGCACATGGAGGGTCGGGCTCATCATCCAGGCACTGTAGCGCCTACGCGCGTAGAGCGGGCTTGTCGTTGCATAACGGTACGGTCGAGCCCTCGCGCACCGCCCTGCGTAACAGACGCCGCGAACGGGGGTGGCGTACCCGCGCGCGTCTGACACTGTTACGCCATGGCACAGCGCGCACTCCCCCAGCCGGCGGCACGGCTGGGACGGGCCGTCGGAGCGGCGGCCGGAGCAACAACGGTCGGCGGCGTGGTCCTGCTGCTCCCGGACGGCGAACCCCACTCGCACCGCCGCCCCTCCGCCCTCTCCCACGCCCGCCTGCTCCCGCTGGCCCGCGCCCTGACCCACGCGGGCCGCACCGACGGCCTCGCCGCCCATGTGGTGCGCTACCGCTGCCGCGGCTGGAACGAGGACGACGCCCACCTCGCGGCGGACGCGGAGTGGGCGGTGGACGAGGCCGTACGCCGCTACGGCGACGTCCCCCTCTGCCTGGCCGGCCACGGCATGGGCGCCCGGGCGGCCCTCCGCGCGGGCGGCCACCCGGCGGTCGGCGCGGTCCTGGCCATCGCACCCTGGCTCCCCGGCGATCCGTCCGCCGGCCCCGAACCGGTCAAACACCTGGTCGGCCGCCCGGTCCTGCTGGTCCACGGCACCAACGACACGCGCTGCGCCCCGGAGCTCTCCTTCCGCCTGGCCGAACGCGCCAAGAAGGCCAACCGCGACACCTGCCGCTTCGAGGTCCACTCGGACGGCCACGCGCTACGCCAACACCGGTCCGAGGTCACGGCCCTGGCCGCCGACTTCGTCCGCGGCACGCTGTTCGGCCACGCGTACGCCCGCCCGGTGACGGACGCGCTGGCGGCGCCTCCACCGCTGGGACTGCGGATGCCACTGGCGGTGGGGTTCGGGGAGTCGTTGGGGGTGGGGTGAGGGGGCCTGCGGGGGCAGGCGGCGTCCATGCCCCATCGGCCCCAGGGCCACCCCTCGGGCTCGCCGAGCATCCACGTCGACGGGGATCGCGGGGCGTTCACCGCGGCAGGAGGCTCAGGAACCGGCCGCGTTCGCGGGCGCGGTCCAGCCGGTAGCTCGGATCCACTCGGCCAGGTCCAGGGTGGCCGGCTCGATCGAGCGCACCACCGCGAGGTCCGAAGGGTGGTCCGCCCCCTTCGCGAACTCGCGGAACATCGCCTTGTCGAGGTCGTTGGGAAGCACGCTCAAGGGGAGGGCCTCGTACCGTGCCGGGAGCCCGGCCCGCGCGCCGAACGCCGCGGCGATCCGGGGGCCCGTCAGCTCGTCGCCGATGAGCTCGACGGCTCCGCCGGGTGCCTCCGCGATGTCGAGCAGGAGCGCGGCGGCGACCCGGCCGATGTCCCTGACCGAGATCATCTTCAGGGCGACGTCCTCCGGCAGCGGCAGCCTCAGCACGATTTCACCGTGCTCCAGGCTCGGTGCCATCACGCCCGCGAAGTTCTCCATGAAGGCGGTCGCTCGAACCATCGTGGCCCTCAGGCCGGACCTGCGCAGGTGCTCCTCGATCCAGTGCTTCGAGTCGTGGTGCGGCACACCCGACTCCCGGTCCGCTCCGAAGACCGAGTTGAACACGACGTGCGGGACGCCCGCCTCGACCGCCGCGTCGACGAGCGCGGTGCCGATGCGGATCTCCGCCTCGACGTCTTCGAGGCTGTTCGCCTCCGGGGTCATGAAGTAGAACCCCTCGACCGTCGCCAGCGCGGCGGCCAGCGACGCCGGGTCGTCGGCCCGGATGGCCGCCGGCTCGACGCCGCGGGCGGCCAGCGCCCGAGCCCGGTCGGACTGCGGGTTGCGAACCAAGGCCCGCACCCGCGCCTTGTGGTCCAGCAGCGCGTCGACCACCGCCCCGCCCTGCTGCCCCGTCGCGCCGAAGACTGCGATCGTGCCGGTCGTCTGCGTGCTCATCGCTTCCACCCCTCACTAGTTCATGCCGTGAACAAAATTAGTTCACGGCATGAACTACGTCAAGGTGTGTGTGCAGCGGGAGCTCACGGTCCGATGGGCTGGTTCGAGGTGGGCGGAGAGAGGTCCGAGGTGTCCACGATGGCGGTGGCCACGCGCTCGAAGTCGCGCTGGTCGTCGACATCGAGGTTCCTCGCGATCTCGGGCAGGCGCTTGGCGATCTCGGCGTAAACGGCCTCGGCGAGCACCTTCCCCGTGGGCGTCGCACTGAGCATGACGACCCGCCGGTCCTGCGCCGAGCTTGTCCGGCCGACCAACTCGCGCCGCGCGGTGCGATCGACCAACTGGCTCAACGCGTTCTTGGTCATACCCAACGCCGCGGCGAGGTCGGCCATCTGCCGCGGCTCGTTCCTGACTGCGCAGAGCAGCGTGGCCTGCGAGGGGGTCAGGTCGAACTCCTCGCAGATCTGCGCGTACTTGCGTTGAATCACGACCGAGAGCCAGAAGAGCTTGTCGCCATAGTCCACGTCGGCCTCCCGGGTCCGATGACGAATGATCAGCCTGCTCATCGCGGGCCGGCAGACCACGCCACTCACCAGGAGACGCACACCTCTGCGAGACCGGCCTGCCCCTCCTGCCCCCATCACTTTAATCGACTGATCCGGTGCCCCTTCCTCAGGCAACGCTGTGATCGGCGAGCCAGGCGGTGAGGCGGGTATCCGCCTCGGCAACTGGACAGCGGGCGGGCTTCGGCCCGGAGGCGGCGCCAGTGGTCGAGTGCGCGCAGGAGGTCGCCGGCCCGCGGGCGAGTACGGCCGGGTGGCGCGGGTCGAACCAGGTCATGGCCATCTCGCGGGCGGGGAGATCCCGCTGGGGGTCCGGCTCGTGACACCGCTTCGCTCCGGCCCTCACCCCGGCAGCAGACTCCCCCGCCGCCCCAGCAGGAACTTCTTGAACGCCGCCACCGGGGCCGTGTCGGGGTGGCCGTCCAGCCAGGCCACGCCGATCTCGCGCACCGCCCTCGGAGCCGTCACCGTCAGCTCCACCACGCCCGGGCGGGCCACCGCCGGGGGCGGGAGCAGGGCGACGCCCAGGCCCGCCGCTACCAGGCCGCGCAGGGTCTCCGCCTCCTCGCCCTCGAAGGCGACGCGGGGGACGAAGCCCGCCTCCGCGCAGAGGTCGTCCGTGATGCGGCGGAGGCCGTAGCCGGGTTCCAGGGTGACGAAGGTTTCGTCGGCGGCTTCGGCGAGGCGGATGCGGCGGCGGGTGGCGAGGCGGTGGTCCTCGGGGACGACCAGGCGGAGGCGTTGTTCGTCGAGGCGGCGGGTGACCAGGTCGGGGGCGTCCGGGACCGGGGAAGTGAGGCAGAGGTCGAGGCCGCCGGCCCGGAGGCGTTCGATCATGGCCTCGCCGTAGTTCTGGACGAGTTGGAAGCGGACCCGGGGGTGGTCGGCCCGGAAGGCGCGGATGAGGGCGGGGACGGTTTCGGAGCCCATGGTGTGGAGAAAGCCGAAGGCCACCTTGCCCGCGGTGGGGTCGGCGTCGGCGCGTACCGAGTCGGCGGCCTTCTCCACCTCGGCGAGGGCGCGCTCGGCCGAGCCGAGGAAAGTGCGTCCGGCGGGGGTCAGGGAGACCGTGCGGCCCTTGCGCGCGAACAGGGCGACGCCCAGGTCGCCCTCCAGCCGCACCATCGCCCGCGAGAGCGTGGACTGCGGGACGCCCAGTTCCTGCGCGGCGCGCGTGACGTGCTCGTGGCGGGCGACCGCCTCGAAGTACGCGAGGCGCGGTGCGAGGACCGCGCGGATGTCTTCTTCGTAACTGCTCGGTGACAGCCGGGGCTGTGAGCTGTGTTGATGCGCCATGGGATTGATTATTCGCTGTTTGTGCATTGGACGCATGAATCCCGCGCGTCCTACCGTCGTCGCATGCCTCCCGCCAGTACCGGGGCGTCCACCCTCACCGTGGCCGCCTCGACCCAGTCGTCCCCCGTCACCGACACCACCGACCGGCTCGAACCCGGGCGCCCCGGCTACGGCCGGATGAGCTTCGCCCTCTTCGCCGCCGGTGTCGCGACCTTCGCGCTCCTCTACTCCACGCAGGCGCTGCTGCCCGCCGTCTCCGCGTCCTTCGGCGCGACGGCCGGGCAGGCGAGCTGGACGGTGTCCGCCGCGACCGGGGCCCTGGCGCTGTGCGTGCTGCCGATGAGCGCGCTGTCCGAGCGGTTCGGGCGGCGGCAGATGATGACCGCCTCGCTGGTGGTCGCGGTGACGGTCGGCCTCTTCGTGCCGTTCGCCCCCTCGCTGGGCTGGCTGATCGCGCTGCGCGCCCTGCAGGGCGCCGCGCTCGCCGGACTGCCCGCGTCCGCGATGGCGTACCTGGCGGAAGAGGTCCGGCCCAAGGCACTCGTCGCCGCGATCGGGCTGTTCGTGGCCGGTAACAGCATCGGCGGGATGAGCGGCCGCATCCTCACCGGCTGGATCGCGCAGCTGTGGGGCTGGCGGGCGGCGCTCGGCGCGGTCGGGCTGCTGGCCGTGGCCTGCGCGGTCGTCTTCCACTTCATGATCCCGCGCGCCCGGCACTTCACCCCGGGCACGCTCAACCCGAAGGCGCTCGCGCGTACGGTCGGCTCGCACCTCGCCAACCCGCTGCTGCGGCGGCTGTACGCGATCGGCGCGCTGTTCATGACGGTGTTCGGTGCCGTGTACACGGTCATCGGATACCGGCTCGTGGAGGCGCCGTTCAACCTGCCGCAGGGCATCGTGGGCTCGATCTTCCTGGTGTACCTGGTCGGCACGGTCTCCTCCGCCGCCGCCGGACGGCTGGTCGGCCGGCTGGGGCGGCGGGGCGCGCTGTACCTGGCCGTCTCCACCACCGCCGCCGGTCTGCTGCTCTCGCTGGGCGACCAGCTGGCCGCCGTGCTCCTCGGCCTGGTGCTGATCACGGCCGGCTTCTTCGCCGGGCACGCGGTCGCCTCGTCCTCGGTGAGCCGTACGGCGACGACGGGCCGCGCCCAGGCGTCGGCGCTGTACCAGTCGGCGTACTACCTGGGCTCCAGCGCGGGCGGCACGCTCGGCGCGGTGGCCTTCCACGCCGGCGGCTGGGCGGGCACGGTCGCGCTGGGCCTGCTCGCGGTCCTCGGGGTCGTATCCATCACGCTGTACGGGACGCGGGCCGCCCGCGCCGAACGGCTGCGGCCCGCCGCCGTGGCGCCCGTACAGAACTGAGACATTCGGCGCACAACCTGTCGCTCCCCTTCGCGCGTCTAGCAGGCGGAATCACCGCAGTGCGCGCGAAGGGGAGTTGGCGTACATGGGAGTCAGGAAGAACATGAGGAACATACGGGGCATTACGGGCGTACGGGCGCGGAGGGGGCTCGTCCTGTCCGTCGCGGGTCTGACCGCGATACCCGCGTTCGTCCTCGGTACGGGCACCGCCGCGCAGGCGGCGTCCTGCACGACGTCCACGGGCCCGTACCAGAAGCAGGTCGAGAAGTACCTGCACCTGAAGGTGGACGGCAAGCAGTCGGCGGCCGACTGCAAGAAGATCCGGTCGTTCCAGAGCACCTACGGGGTGACTCCGACCATCGGTTACGCGGGACCGGTCACCTGGCGCACGATGCAGACGCTCACCGCGCAGAAGGCGGCCGGCAAGAACCCGAACAAGGCCGGCAAGTGCCCGACCAACAAGGGGCGCATCGCCTGCGTCGACCTGACGCGGCAGATCAGCTGGATCCAGGACGGCAAGAAGCTGAAGTTCGGGCCGGTGCCGGTGCGGACGGGGCGGGACAAGTACGAGACGCGGACGGGCGCCAAGAAGATCTACTGGCGCCACAAGAACCACGTGTCCTCGATCTACCACGTGTCCATGCCGTACTCGCAGTTCTTCGACGGCGGCCAGGCGTTCCACGCGGTCGGCGTGAAGATGTGGAATCCGCCGGGGTCGCACGGGTGCGTCAACATGCGCACCTCGGACGCGAAGTCATACTGGAACCTGTTGAAGAACGGCGACGACGTCTACGTGTACGGCCGCAAGCCGGGGACCTGACGGCTGCCGCTCGCCCGCCCGTTGTCAGTGCCCCGCTGTAGCTTCCGAAGTGCTGGATGAACCGAGCGGTGTCACGGCACGACAGGGTGGATCGGCGATGACTGAACTGACAGCGGCGGCAGCGGGTCCCGGCGCCGGGACCGGCGCGTCGGGCGACATCGGCAGCCGCCTGGAAGGGCACCGGGTCGAGCTGACCGGTTACTGCTACCGGATGCTCGGCTCGGCGTTCGAGGCGGAGGACGCGGTCCAGAATACGCTGGTACGGGCCTGGCGCAGCTTCGACAAGTTCGAGGGCCGGTCCTCCCTGCGGTCCTGGCTGTACCGCATCGCGACCAACGTCTGCCTCGACATGCTGAACGCGGGGAAGAGGCGGGCCCGGCCGGTCGATCTGACCGGGCCGACGCCACTCGCGCAGGCCGCGCTCAATCCACTGCCGGAGAACGCCTGGCTGGAGCCGATGCCGGACGGCCGGATCATCCCGACGACCGACGATCCGGCGGAGGCGGCGGTGGCGCGCGAGTCGGTGCGCCTGGCGTTCGTCGCGGCGCTCCAGCACCTGCCGCCGAAGCAGCGCGCCGTGCTCATCCTGCGCGAGGTGCTGGCGTGGAAGGCCGCGGAGGTCGCGGAGCTGCTCGGCACCTCGGTCGCCTCGGTCAACAGCGCCCTCCAGCGGGCCCGGGCGACCCTGACCGACCACGAGTCCGTGGCCGCCGACGCGGCGGACCCCCTGGACGAGAAGCAGACGGCCCTGCTCGAACGGTACGTGGCGGCGTTCGAGGGCTACGACATGCAGGCGCTGACCGCCCTCCTCCACGAGGACGCGGTGATGACGATGCCGCCCTTCGACCTGTGGCTCCGGGGCCACGAGGACATCACCGGCTTCATGACGTCCCTGGGCGCGGGCTGCGCCGGCTCCCGCCTGCTCGCGACCTCCGCCAACGGCACCCCGGCCTTCGCCCACTACAAGCCGGACCCGGAGGGCCCGGGCTTCGCCCCGTGGGCGGTCCAGGTCATCGACATCCGGGACGGCGAGATCACGGGCCTGCACTGCTTCCTGGACGCGCCGCGGTGGTTCCCGCTGTTCGGGCTGCCGGACCGGCTGGAGGCGGATGCGGTGTGAGGCGGCGGGTGGTGCGGGGGCTGGTGGCGGGCTGGGTGGTGCTCGCGGGGGCCGGATGGGCGGCCGCGCAGTGGCTCGGTGAGCCGGCGGCGACGTCGGGGCCGGCCCCGGTGACCCCGCCTTCGTCGGCAGCCGAGCCGGGACCGCAGCCGGAGTTCGACTGCGCGGAGGCGATGCGGGCGGCGAAGCGGTCGCCGATACCGTCGCCGTCGGGCACACCGTTCGGCGGCGAGGGCGTCCAGCACCGCGTCACCGCGGTGATCTGCGACTACGCGGTGGAGGGGCACTGACGTCCCCCACCGCCTCCCCCAGCCCCACCAGCTCCAGCAGCGCCCGCAGTTCCGGTGTGGTGCCGTGCAGGCGCAGGGCGCGGGTGCCCGTTCTGCGGGCTATCAGGGTGAGGCGGGCGATCGCGTCCACCGTGGTCAGGTCCGGCCGGACGACGCCGCTCAGGTCGCAGTCCACCGTGGTGGCGTCCGGCGACGCGGCCATGAGCGATTCCAGGTCGGCGCACAGGCGGGGGACGGCGTCGCGCGTGATGTGGCCGGAGAGGACGAACGCGGCCGGGGGCGGGGCTTCCATACCCTGACAGACCCGGGGCCGCGCCGGAACTCACCGCGTCGGCGGTCCTCTCTTCCCGGTGCGTACCGTGGCCGGCATGCCGAACGGGACCGGCGGCGGTCCACCGGTCCCGTTCACCCTCACAGGGAAGCCGCAGGTCAGGCGATCCGCTCCCGCACCACCGGGGTCGCCGCGAAGGCCGTGCCCGCGGGCTCGATGTCGTACGCGTCCGGGAGCGCCTTCAGGGCGTAGTCGAACTTCTCCGGGGTGTCCGTGTGCAGCGTCAGCAGCGGCTGGCCGTCGGTGATCTCGTCGCCGGGCTTGGCGTGGAGCTCGATGCCCGCGCCGGCCTGGACCGGGTCCTCCTTGCGGGCGCGGCCCGCGCCGAGGCGCCAGGCGGCGACGCCGATGTCGTAGGCGTCCAGGCGGGTCAGGATGCCGGAGGAGGACGCCTTGATGACGTGCTGCTCGCGGGCGACCGGGAGCGCGGCGTCGGGGTCGCCGCCCTGGGCGGAGATCATGCGGCGCCAGACGTCCATCGCGGAGCCGTCCCGGAGGGCCTTCTCCGGGTCGGCGTCCTTGAGGCCCGCCGCGTCCAGCATCTCGCGGGCGAGGGCCAGGGTGAGGTCGACGACGTCCTTCGGGCCGCCGCCGGCCAGGACCTCGACGGACTCGCGGACCTCCAGGGCGTTGCCGGCGGTGAGGCCCAGCGGGGTGGACATGTCGGTGAGCAGGGCGACCGTGCGGACGCCGCTGTCGGTGCCGAGGGCGACCATCGTGGAGGCCAGCTCGCGGGCGTCGTCCAGGGTCTTCATGAAGGCGCCGGAGCCGACCTTGACGTCGAGGACCAGGGCGCCCGTGCCCTCGGCGATCTTCTTGGACATGATCGAGCTGGCGATGAGCGGGATCGCCTCGACCGTGCCGGTGACGTCGCGCAGCGCGTACAGCTTCTTGTCGGCGGGGGCGAGGCCGTCGCCCGCCGCGCAGATGACCGCGCCGGTGGTGTCGAGGACGTCCAGCATCTCGGCGTTGGAGAGGTGGGCGCGCCAGCCGGGGATGGACTCCAGCTTGTCGAGCGTGCCGCCGGTGTGGCCGAGGCCCCGGCCGCTGAGCTGGGGCACGGCCGCGCCGCAGGCGGCGACCAGCGGGGCGAGCGGCAGGGTGATCTTGTCGCCGACGCCACCGGTGGAGTGCTTGTCCGTGGTGGGGCGGGAGAGGGCGTCGAAGTTCATCCGCTCGCCGGAGGCGATCATCGCGGCGGTCCAGCGGGCGATCTCCGTACGGTTCATGCCGTTCAGCAGGATCGCCATGGCCAGCGCGGACATCTGCTCGTCGGCGACCTCGCCGCGGGTGTACGCGTCGATGACCCAGTCGATCTGCTCGGGGGTCAGCTCGCCTCGGTCCCGCTTGGTGCGGATGACGGAGATGGCGTCCATGGTCTGGCGTCCTTCCGGCCGGTACGTACGGTGCGCGTGGGCCCTGTTGACTCTACGCGCATAGAGGGGAAAAGAGACGCCGGGTGGGCCCGCGGAACGGGCCCACCCGGCGGAAGGCGTCAGCCGAGGTGCGACGGGCCGAACGCCTGGGGCAGCATCTCGTCGAGGGTGCGGAAGCCGTCCGGGGTCTCCAGGATCAGCTCCGGGCCGCCGAACTCGTACAGCAGCTGACGGCACCGGCCGCACGGGACCAGGCTCTCGCCGGCCCCGTCCACGCAGGTGAAGTGGGTCAGCCGGCCGCCGCCCGTGGCGTGCAGCTGGGAGACCAGGCCGCACTCGGCGCACAGCCCGATCCCGTACGAGGCGTTCTCGACGTTGCAGCCGGTGATCGTACGGCCGTCGTCCACGCGGGCGGCGACGCCGACCGGGTAGCCGGAGTACGGGGCGTACGCCCGGGACATGGCGTCCCGGGCCGCGGCCCGCAGGGCCTCCCAGTCGGCCTCGGTGAAGGGCGGGGGCGTCACTTGCCCTGGCCCTTGCGGTAGCGCATGCCGTCCGCCTTCGGCATCCGCAGGCGCTGCGCGGAGAGCGAGAGGACGAGCAGCGTGACGATGTACGGCGTGGCGCTGACGAACTCGGTGGGCACGCTGTCCGTACCGAGGTACCAGACCAGGACGGCGGCCGCGATGACCGCGCTGACGACGCCCTGGACGTAGCTCTTGCGGTAGAGCTTCCACACGGCGAGGCCGGCGAGCACCACGAACAGCAGCAGGAGCAGCGCGTGGACGGACTCGCCGCCGTTGCGCAGCTGGAGCGCGTCGGCGAAGCCGAACAGGCCCGCACCCATGGCGAGTCCGCCGGGGCGCCAGTTGCCGAAGATCATCGCGGCGAGACCGATGTAACCGCGTCCGCCGGTCTGGCCCTCGTTGTAGATGTGCGAGGTGACCAGGGAGAGGAAGGCGCCGCCGAGCCCGGCGAGCCCGCCGGAGACGATCACCGCGACGTACTTGTACGTGTAGACGTTGACGCCCAGCGATTCGGCGGCGACCGGGTTCTCGCCGCAGGAGCGCAGCCGCAGGCCGAACGCGGTCTTCCACAGGACGAAGAAGGTCCCGATGAACAGGACGACGGCCAGGATCGTCAGCAGCGACAGGTTGGTGACGAGGCCGCCGAGGATGCCGGCCAGGTCGGAGACGAAGAACCAGTGGTGCTTCTCGATGGAGTGCAGTCCGTCGGAGAGGCCGGGGATCGTCACCGAGGTGATCTCGTCGGCCGGCGGGGACTGCTTCGGGGAGCCGCCCTTGGCCGCCGCCTCGCCGGTGTTGAACCACAGCTTGGCGAAGTAGGTGGTGAAGCCGAGCGCCAGGATGTTGATCGCGATGCCGGAGATGATGTGGTCGACGCCGAAGGTGATGGTCGCGACCGCGTGCAGCAGGCCGCCGAGCATGCCGCCGATGACACCGGCGAGGACGCCCAGCCAGGGGCTGGTCTGCCAGCCGGCCCAGGCGCCGAAGAAGGTGCCGAGGATCATCATGCCTTCGAGGCCGATGTTGACCACGCCGGCGCGTTCGGACCACAGACCGCCGAGACCGGCGAGGCCGATCGGCACGGCCATGGCGAGCGCGGCGCTGATCTGGCCCGCCGAGGTGACGTCCTGGGCGCCGGTGATGGCGCGCACGGCGGACAGCGCGAGCAGGACGCCCGCGACGATCAGCAGGATGACGGGGAAGGAGAGGCGGGAACGCCCGCTCTTGCCGCCGGAGACCTCGGGGGCCGCCGGGGGCGGGGTGGAAGTCGCCGTGGCGCTCACGCCGACACCTCCTGCTGGTCGGAGTTACGGGCGGCCTGTGCGGCGAGTTCCGCGCCGACCTTGCTCTGCTGGCGCTTGAGTCCGTAGCGGCGGACGACTTCGTACGCGATGACGACGCACAGGACGATGACGCCCTGGATCACGCCGACGATCTCCTTGTCGTACCCCTCGAACTCCAGCTTTCCGGTGCCGCGTTCCAGGAAGCCCCAGAGCAGCGCGCCGAGCGCGATGCCGACGGGGTGGTTGCGGCCGAGGAGGGCGATGGCGATGCCGGTGAAGCCGATGCCGATGGGGAAGTCGCCGCTGAACTCGTGGCTGTCGTTGAGCAGCGTCGGCATGCCGATGAGGCCGGCGACGGCGCCCGAGATGAGCATCGAGGTGATGACCATGCGGCGGACGTTGACACCGCTGGCCTCGGCGGCGGAGCCGGACTGGCCGACGGTGCGCAGGTCGAAGCCGAAGCGGGTGCGGGAGAGCGTGAACCAGTACGCGATGCCGGCCGCGACGGCGACGACGATGAAGCCCCAGACGGGCGTCGGCGTCGTCGGGAACTCGAAGAAGTGCGAGGACTCCGGGAGCGGCTTGGTGGAGATCTTGGTGCCGGCCTCGTCGAGGTGGCCGAGGCGGTTCTGCTGGAGCAGGTAGCCGATGACCGCGGTCGCGATGGAGTTCAGCATGATGGTCGAGACGACCTCGCTGACGCCCCGGGTGACCTTGAGCAGACCGGCGATGCCGGCCCACATGGCGCCGACGATCATCGCGGTGAGGATGATCAGCGGGATCTGCAGGGCGCCGGGCAGGGTCAGCGCGCCGCCGAGCGCGGCGGCGAAGAAGGCGGCGAGGCGGTACTGCCCGTCGACGCCGATGTTGAAGAGGTTCATCCGGAAGCCGACGGCCACCGCGAGACCCGCGAGGTAGTACGTCGTGGCCTTGTTGAGGATGTAGACCTGGCTGTCCGACTTCAGGCCGTAGTCGAACATGATGCCGAAGGCGTTGAACGGCTCCTTGCCGGTGGCGGCGAGCACGAGTGCCGTCACCAGGAAGGCGACCACGATCGCGAGTACGGGGGCCGCGATCCCCAGGAGCAGCCGCTCCTTGTCGATCTTCTTCATCGGTCCTCTCCCCCTTCGCGGGGGTCGGTGTCGTCGTCCGTGGCGGGCGCGGCGGACGCCTCGCCCTCCTCCGGCGCTTCCAGGTGGCCGCTGGCCGCGCCGGTCATCGCCGAGCCCAGCTCCTCGGGGGTGATGGCCGCGGGGTCGGCGTCCGCGACCAGGCGGCCGCGGTACATGACGCGCAGGGTGTCGGAGAGCCCGATCAGCTCGTCCAGGTCGGCGGAGATCAGCAGGACCGCCAGGCCCTCGCTCCGCGCCTCGCGGATCTGGTCCCAGATCTGGGCCTGGGCGCCGACGTCCACGCCCCGGGTGGGGTGCGCGGCGATCAGGAGCTTGGGCGCGTGGCTCATCTCGCGGCCGACGATCAGCTTCTGCTGGTTGCCGCCGGAGAGGGAGGCCGCGGTGACGTCGATACCGGGGGTGCGGACGTCGTAGTCGCGCACGATGCGCTCGGTGTCGGTGCGGGCGGCCTTGATGTCGAGGAAGGCGCCCCGGCTGTTGGGGCGCTCCGTGACGTGGCCGAGGATGCGGTTCTCCCAGAGCGGGGCCTCCAGGAGGAGGCCGTGCCGGTGGCGGTCCTCGGGGATGACGGCCATGCCGCCCTCGCGGCGCTTGCGGGTCGGCGTACGGGAGATGTCCGCGCCGTCCAGCGTGAGGGTGCCCGCGTCCGGGGAGCGCATGCCCATGATCGCGTCGACCAGTTCGGACTGGCCGTTGCCCTCCACGCCGGCGATGCCCAGGACCTCGCCCTTGTGGATGGTGAAGGTGATGCCGTCGAGCACGGCGCGCACGGCGCCGTCCGGGTCCGTCGCGGTGAGCCGCAGGCCGTCCACGGTGAGCATGGGCGTGTCGGTGACCGTGGACTCGCGGGTCTCCGGGGACGGCAGCTCGCTGCCGACCATGAGTTCGGCGAGCTGCTTGGTCGTGGTGTTCCGGGGGTCGGCGGTGCCCACGGTGGTGCCGCGCCGGATGACCGTGATCTCGTCGGCGACCGACAGGACCTCGCCCAGCTTGTGCGAGATGAAGATGACGGTCAGGCCCTCGGCCTTGAGCTCCCGCAGGTTGTCGAAGAGGGCGTCGACCTCCTGGGGCACGAGGACGGCGGTCGGCTCGTCGAGGATCAGGGTGCGGGCGCCCCGGTAGAGGACCTTGAGGATCTCCACGCGCTGGCGGTCGGCGACCCCGAGGTCCTCGACCATGGCGTCCGGGCGGACGCCGAGACCGTAGGCGTCGGAGATCTCCCGGATCTTGGCGCGGGCCCGGTCGCCGATGCCGTAGAGCTTCTCGGAGCCCAGGACCACGTTCTCCAGGACGGTGAGGTAGTCGGCGAGCATGAAGTGCTGGTGCACCATGCCGATGCCGCGGTCGATGGCGTCGCCCGGGTTGGAGAACACGGCCTGTTCGCCGTCCACCGCGATGGTGCCCTCGTCCGGCTTCTGCATGCCGTAAAGGATCTTCATCAGAGTGGACTTGCCGGCGCCGTTCTCGCCGACGAGGGCGTGGACGGTGCCGCGGCGCACGGTGATGTCGATGTCGTGGTTGGCCACGACCCCGGGGAACCGCTTGGTGATACCGCGGAGCTCCACGGCGTTGGGACTGCTGGACGCGTTGATGGCGCACTCTCCTTGGCAGGAGCGGAGGGCGGGGGCGGTGAGGACGGGAAGGCGGTGGACGGCGGATGGGGCGGTGTACGGCTCATGGGGCGTGGGAGGGCGTACGGGGCGCGCCGGAAAACGTATCGCGCCCGACCGGCTCCGGTCCCGACGCTACGCGCGTAGCGTCGCCGAATCGTTGGCCACCCGATCACAGGTGGCCCGCGTCCCGCCGGGGAGTACGTGAATCGGGGCCCAGGCGGGCGGCTCCGGCCGTCCGCCTGGGCCCCGATCAACGGTGGATCAGGTCGTGGTCTTGACCGTGATCGTGCCGTCGACGATCTTCTTCTTCGCCTCGTCGAGCTGGGTCTGGATGTCCTTGAGGTGGTCACCCGTGGGGGTCAGGCTGACGCCGCCCTTGGCCAGCGAGTAGGTCTGGGTGCCGGTGATCGGCTTGCCGTCCTTGACCGACTTGACCAGGTCGAAGACGCCGGCGTCGACGTTCTTGACGACCGAGGTCAGGATCGTGTCCTTGTACTTCGCCAGGGCCGGGTCCTTGGCCTGGTCGGAGTCGACGCCGATGGACCAGGCGCCCTTCTTGCCGGCCACGGCCTCGATCGAACCGGCGCCCGAGCCGCCGGCGGCGGCGAAGATGACGTCGATGCCCTTGTCGAGCATGCCCTTGGCGGCGGCCTTGCCCTTGTCGGGGCTGCCGAAGCCGGAGAGGTCCGAGCCGGTGGACAGGTACTGGATCTGCACCGTGGCCTTCGGCTTGGTGTCCAGGACGCCCTGGCGGAAGCCGGCCGCGAACTTCTTGATCAGCGGGAGGTCCACGCCGCCGATGAAGCCGACCTTGTCGTCCTTGGACTTCAGCGCCGCCGCGACACCGGCGAGGTACGAGCCCTGCTCCTCGGTGAAGACGATGTTGTTGACGTTCTTCGCGTCGGAGACCGAGTCGACCAGGCCGAAGGTGATCTTCGGGTACTTGGGCGCGATCTTGTCGACCGCCTCCTTGTACGCGAAGCCGATCGCGATGACCGGGTTGTAGCCGCCCTCGGCGAGCGACTGGAGGCGCTGGTCGCGGTCGGCCGAGCTCTCACCGGTCTTGGCGGTGAGCTCCTTCGTCTCGGCGCCGAACTCCGCCTTGGCCTTGTCCAGGCCGCGCGCGGCGGAGTCGTTGAACGAGTTGTCGCCACGGCCGCCGACGTCGTAGGCCATGCCGATCTTCATCTTGCCGTCGTCCGAGCCGCTGCTCTCGTCGGACGACTCGCCGCACGCGGTGGCGGTGAGGGCGAGGGCCGCGGTGACGGCGATCGCGGCGCTGATCTTGGATACGCGGCGCAAGGGAAGGCTCCTTCAAACCTGACCGAAGCGCCTCTTCCGGCGCTGGTTTCGCCGCGATCGTAACGCGCGTAGATGTCAGATAAAGCCCTGTACGGAAGCCGTTATCGGATCGTCGCGAACCCGCGGCGACGTGTCCGGTTACGGATGGTTGACGTGGAGCAACGCGGAGGCGGTGAAGAGTTCGACGCCGACCGTGATCGCTTCCTCGTCGGCGTCGAAGTTGCCCCGGTGGAGGTCGAGACCGCGAGTGTCGCCGGGGGTACGGACCCCGAGGCGCGCCATGGCCCCCGGGACGTGCTCCAGGTACCAGGAGAAGTCCTCGCCGCCGAGGCTCTGCTCGGTGTCCTCGATGGCGTACGGCCCCCGGCGCGCGGACATGGCACCGGCGAGGAGGTCGATCGAGGCGGGCTCGTTGACGACGGGCGGGACGCCCCGGATGTAGTTGATCACCGTCTTGGCGCGGTGCATCCCGGCGACCTCGTCGATCGCGGCGTGCACCAGGTCCGGCGCCTCGCGCCACGCCTTGAGGTCCAGGCAGCGGACCGTGCCGGAGAGCTCCGCGTGCTGCGGGATGACGTTGCAGGCGTGGCCGGTCTCCAGCCGCCCCCAGGTCAGGGCGAGCCCGGCCCGCGCGTCGACCCGGCGGGCCAGCAGGGCGGGCACCTCGGTGGCGACCTTGGCGGCGGCGGTGACCAGGTCCGTGGTCAGGTGGGGGCGGGCGGTGTGGCCGCCGGGTCCGTCCAGGGACAGTTCGAGGCGGTCGCAGGCGGAGGTGATCGCGCCGGCCCGGAGCCCGATCCGGCCGACGTCCACCTTCGGGTCGCAGTGGACGCCGATGATCCGGCCGACGCCTTCCAGGACCCCGGACTCGATCGCGTCGGGCGCCCCGCCGGGCAGCACCTCCTCGGCCGGCTGGAAGATCAGCCGCACCGGGTTGGGCAGCAGCCCCTGCCGGTCCAGCTCGGCGAGCACGAGGCCGGCGCCGAGCACGGTGGTGGTGTGGATGTCGTGCCCGCAGGCGTGGGCGCGGTCGGGCACGGTGGAGCGGTACGGCACGCCGTTCTTGGTGTCCGGGATGGGCAGCGCGTCGATGTCGGCCCGGAGGGCGAGCATCGGCCGCGTGTCCTCCCCGCGTGTCCCGACGTCGCACATGAGCCCGGTCCCGGAGGCCAGCACCTTCGGCGCGAGCCCGGCCTGCTCCAGCCGGGCCTTGATCGCCGCGGTGGTGCGGAACTCCTGGTTGCCCAGCTCGGGGTGCATGTGGAGGTCCCTGCGGAAGGCGATCAGCTCGGCGCGCAGGGCGTCGGGCAGGGCGCCGGGCAGGTTCTCGCCCTGGGAGGGACCGGCTTCGGACTCGGGACAGATCAACTGGCTCACCTTTTGAAGGGTAAGCCTGTTCCCTCCTCAACTGACCATGAAACAAGAAAACTTCAGCCACACAGGCGAATGTTTGGCCGCGTCTCGGCGTGTGGGACGCGCGCGGGATGGGTAAACTCCCGCGCTCGCCCCACCCGCCGGGTGATCGTCAGCCGGTCAGCCCCCGGCGCATCGGGAAGAGCCCCAGTCCGATGCACAGGGCCCCGGGCGCCAGCAGGTCCAGGCTGAGGGCCATCATCACGATCCCGGCCGGCACCAGCAGCGGGGACCATCCCGGGACCGCGCCCCGGCGGAAGAACGCGAGCAGGGTGACGAGCGCCAGCAGCCCCAGCCAGAACAGCATCGGCAGCACCGTGTAGACGGCCGGCATCACCCCGGGTACGTCCTGCACCTTCTCGAACATGTCACTCATCGACTGATCGTCCGCCGCGAGGAACCCCACCGCCAGGTCGATCACCGCCTGGACCGCCACCACGGCCGCCCCCAGCACCCCGGCCCCGGCGGCCATCCGGAGGCCGGCGCGCCTGCCCCCGCGTACGCCGTCCGGCGATCTCAGGCCGAGGAGGACGGGGACGAACGCGAGCACGCCGGCCAGGAACAGCACGTGCGCCGCCGTCCACCACGGACCGGGCCCGTAGTCCCCCATGGCCCGCCCGGCCGCCCGCACCAGCCCGTAGCCGGCCATGAGGGCCGGGGCAAGCAGGAACACCCTTGTGTCGAGGACGTTCTGACGTCGCGTCATGTCCATGGTTCGCATGAGTCGATCATCGGCTCGGCGCAACCGTCCGGCTATCGGGGATGACCCTCGGCCGACCCTGATCAGGGTGCGCACACCACTGGGGCCGGGCTCGGGGTCGGCGCCCGTGACGGCCACCGCCCGGTCGGCCGCGGGGCCGGTCGGCACGCTCCTCGCGGGGCGGACTTCCTGTACACGTCACGGAATCACGGCTTACGCCGCGTCGCTGCCATCGAACACGGATGTACGTTCGACATACACATGAGCGGTCTCCGGGGGGAGCCGTGGGACGAGGGGGCTCAGCAGTGCTCGGCACGGTGGAGGAAAGCGTTCAGCCATGCCCGGAGTGCGGGGTGGAGATCCGGACGGACCACAGGTTCGTGGCGTGGTGTGCCGCCTGCGACTGGAATGTGGACCGGGACCTCGTGGCGCGCCGCATCCTGCACGGCGGGTAGTTCCGCCTTCCGGAAACCGCTTCACGCCTCCCCCGTCACCGCCGTAGCCCGCCACGACGCCAGTCGCTGCACGTCGCGCGCGGTCTCGGTGACCCCCGCCAGGAAGCCCTGGGCGCGCGGGGACGCCGTTTCGTGGAGCCATTCCGGGGCGATGTCGCAGACCGCGACCTTCACCTCGGTGCCGGCCAGCGCGAGGGGCAGCGTGTGCACCACGGTGGACGGGAAGCTCAGCACCGTACGGCCGATGGGGCCGCGGCGGGCGATGAGCTCCAGGGGGAGGTCGGGCCGGACGATCTCCAGGCCGGTGGCCGCCTCCAGTGCGTGCAGCTTCTCGGTGCTCTCACGGCGGTGCGCGAAATAGCGGGTGGCGCCGTGCGTACGGGCGAGGGCGGCGACCGCCTCGAGATAGCGGGCCCGGTCCACCACCCCGGTCTCGACCAGCGAGGTGCCGACCAGGTCCGCGCCCTTGGTGAGCGACGGCGGACCGAAGCGGGACCGGGTCCAGGAGAAGGTGTTCGGGATGAGGGTGACGCCCGGCGGCGGGACCACGGGCATGGCGGTGAACAGCTCGACCTCGCGCGCCGCCGACGGCGTGAACCGGCGCCGCGCGGTGGAGGTCACCGGGGCGAGGACCAGCTCGCGCGGGCTGAGGCCGCCGCGCCGGTGCCAGCGCACCAGGCGCTCGCCCCGGGTGAGCTGGGCGACGAACTCCATGGTGGCGGTGCCGTCGTCCACCACGGTGAGGCGGCGGGGACGTACGAGCGTGAGCAGCAGCTGCACGTAGCGCGAGAAGGGGTCGCCGATGACGATGTGGTCGGCGTTGCGGACGAGCCGGGTGAGGGCGCGCAGCGACTTCAGTGGGGTGCCCGAGTCGCCGCGCGCCTCCTGCCAGCGCACGGTCATGCCCTCGTCGCGGGCCAGCTCCGCCATCCGGCGCAGCTGGCCGCGCGACATCGGGTCGACCGGGGGGAGGACGACGACGGTGACGTCCGTGAGGACGCGCCCGCCGCCTCCCTCGGTGACGGCCCACTCCAGGACGTTCAGGAGCTGGACCGGGCTCTCGACGAAGGCGAGGTTCACCGGCCGGCCCGTCAGACCGCGACCGGCTCGGCGGCCGGGGCCGCCGCGTCGCTCTCCGCCACGACGCCCGGGACCCGGCGGAGCTTCTTCATCGGGCCGAGCTCGGACTCGTACACCTTCTTGACACCGTCGCCGAGGGACGCCTCGATGGTGCGGATGTCGCGGACGAGCCGGGTCAGGCCCTGCGGCTCGACGGACGCGGCCTGGTCGGAGCCCCACATGGCACGGTCCAGGGTGATGTGGCGCTCCACGAACGCGGCGCCGAGGGCGACGGCGGCGAGGGTGGTCTGCAGGCCCGTCTCGTGGCCGCTGTAGCCGATCGGGACGTTCGGGTACTCCTGCTGGAGGGTGTGGATGACCCGCAGGTTCAGCTCCTCGGCCTTCGCCGGGTACGTGGAGGTGGCGTGGCAGAGCAGGATGTTGTCGGAGCCCAGCACCTCGACGGCGTGCCGGATCTGGCGCGGGGTCGACATGCCGGTGGAGAGGATCACCGTGCGGCCGGTGGCGCGCAGGGTGCGCAGCAGCTCGTCGTCGGTGAGCGAGGCGGAGGCCACCTTGTGGGCGGGGACGTCGAACTTCTCCAGGAAGGCGACGGCCTCGGTGTCCCACGGGGAGGCGAACCAGTCGATGCCGCGCTCGGCGCAGTGCTCGGAGATCGCCCGGTACTCGTCCTCGCCGAACTCGACGCGGTGGCGGTAGTCGATGTACGTCATGCGGCCCCAGGGGGTGTCGCGCTCGATGTCCCACTGGTCGCGCGGGGTGCAGATCTCCGGGGTGCGCTTCTGGAACTTGACGGCGTCGCAGCCGGCTTCGGCGGCCACGTCGATGAGCGCGAGGGCGTTGTCGAGGTCGCCGTTGTGGTTGATGCCGATCTCGCCGGTGATGTAGACGGGGTTGCCGGGTCCGGCGGTGCGGTTGCCGAGGGTGCGCAGGCGGGAGGTGCTCATGAGGGTGTTCCTTACTCGGTGGGGGCTGCGGTGAGGGTGGGGCCCAGGAGCCAGGCCGCGATCTCGCGGATGGCGCCGGAGCCGCCCGGGGTGGTCGTCACGGCGCGCGCCGCTGCGCGCACCGAGTCGTGGGCGCTCGCGACGGCCACGGGCCAGCCGGCGAGCGCGAAGCAGGGGAGGTCGTTGACGTCGTTGCCGACGTACATGACGCGTTCGGGTGCGAGGGACTGCTCGTCGCACCACTGCTTGAGCGCGAGGTCCTTGCGGTCGACGCCGTGCAGGACGGGCACGCGCAGCTTGTGGGCGCGGGCGGCGACGACGGGGTTCTGTTCGGTGGACAGGATCAGCAGCGGTACGCCCGCCTTGCGGAGGGCGGCGATGCCGAGCCCGTCGCCCCGGTGCACGGCGACGGTCTCGCGGCCGTCGGCGTCGACGAGGACCCGGTCGTCGGTCTGGGTGCCGTCGAAGTCGAGGACCACGGCGTCGATGTCGTCCAGGGTCGGCAGCGGGGCCGGGGCCAGGAGCGGGGCGAGCGCGCGGGCGCGGGCCAGGTCGTGCGGGTCGTCGATCTCCAGGACGCGGGCCGGGTCGGTGCGGACCAGGGCGGTGTGGCCGAAGAAGCGGTGGTGGTGGGCGCGGAAGCCGGCGGCGTCCATCGCGTAGGCGGCGCCCGTCTCCAGGAGGTCCTCGGGGCGGTCCTGGCGGCGCGGGCGGACCCGCTTGTCGTGGTTGACGCCGTAGTTGTGGTCCTCGACCGCGGTGCCGTCGCGCCACAGGAAGCCGTGGAACGGGGCGACGGTGACGGCGGTGTCGGCGCCCTCGCGGGCGACGGCGGCGGCGACCCCGTCGATGTCCTCGCGGGTGACGAAGGGGCTGGTGCACTGGACGAGCAGGACGACGTCGGCGGTACGTCCCCGGAGCGCCTCGTAGGCGTCGAGGGCGTGCAGGACGGCGGCCTCGCTGGTCGCGGTGTCGCCGGCGATCTCCTCGGGGCGCTGTACGCAGTGCAGCCGGCCGCTCTCGCCGAGGGCTTCGGCCGCCGCGCGGGCCGCCTCGGCCACGGCGGGGGCGTCGGTCGTCACCACGACGTCGGTGACCTCGCCGGAGGCCAGGCAGGCGTTGACGGCGCGGGCGACGAGCGGGACGCCGCCGACCCGGGCGAGGTTCTTGGCGGGGACGCCCTTGGAGCCGCCGCGCGCGGGGATGACGGCGAGCACGGTGGGTCGGTTCATCGGTGCTCCGGTGAGTGTGGTGTCGGTGGTGTTCACAGCTCCCCCATCCGCCGGACGACCGGGGCGACGCGCTGGACGCCGTGCCGGTACGCGCCCCGGGCCGCGTCCCGGACCGCCTCGCGCACCGCCGTCCTGACCCGGCCGGCCTCGCGGGGCGCGGCGGCGCCGGGCAGCGGGTGGCCGTCGGGGGCCAGGTGGTGGCGGGCGAGGATGCCCGGGAGGTAGCCGGGGGCGGTGGCGGGCGTGTAGTAGGGCGCCGGGTCGGGAAGGCGGCCCCGGGCCAGCAGGGCGGTGACCCTGGCCCGGGCGGTGTCGTACGCCGTGGGGTAGCTGCCGTCGGCGGCGACGCCCTGGCCGGCCAGCCAGTCCGCGTCGGGTTCCGGGCGCCCGCCGCCGTCGAGGTGGTCGAAGGAGGTGAGCAGCCCGGAGCCGGTGAAGTGGTGGTTGCCGAGGGCTTCGCGCACCCCGAGGTCGGTCAGGACGGCGGTGGGGATGCGGCGGTGCAGGGCTTCCAGGGCGGCCGTGGACGAGACGGTGACGAGGAGGTCGGTACGGTCCAGGACCTCGCCCATGTGCCCGTACACCAGCCGGAAGTTGGGCGGGAGGCCGTCGGGCAGCCGCTCGGCGAGCCGCTGGTACGGGTGCTCCTCGATGTGCGTGGTGTGCTCGCCGGGCTTGGAACGCAGCTTCAGCAGGACCTCGCGGCCGGGGTGCAGCCGGGCGTGCTCGACGAGGCGCCGCAGCAGGTACGTCCGGTCGGCGCGGTTCTCCGGTACGGAGGGCTGGGCGGCGAACACCAGGGTGTCGCGGCCCGGTTCGGGGCGGTACGAGTCGCCGCCGAGGAACGGGAGGGCGGCCTCGGTGACGGCCGAGGCGTCGGCGCCCACTCCTTCGTACACCGCACGGAAACGCTGCGCGTCGTGGCGGGAGTTGGCGAGGACGACGTCCGCGCCGTGGCGCAGCAGGAGCCCGTCGGTGAGCTTCTCGTAGACGACGCCGACGTAGCCGGTGACGAGGACGGGCCTCGTGGGCAGCCGGAGCGCGGCGATGCCGTGCAGCATGGCCTGGACCGCGCCGCCGACGAGGGCGAGGACGACGATGTCGTACCCCTCGTCCCGTACGGCGTGCAGGAATTCGACGGCGGTGACCTCGCGCACCCGGTCGGCGGGGATCCCCACGTCGCCGACCTCGGCGAGCTGGCGGGGGGTCGGGGTCGCCCGGCCGCGCAGCAGCAGCCCGCTGATCTCCACCCGCTGGGCGGGCACCCCGGACACGGAGGCGGTGAGGCGGTGCGCGGTGAGCGCGCCCCATTTCCACCGGGTGTCGGAGTCGGCGATCACGGCGGCCCTGAGGGCGGTCGTCTTTTCGGTACGTCGTGGCACGTCTCCGAATTTAGGAAGGCATTCGGATTGGCGGCCCAACGTGACGGCAACAGCGGGTTAACAGCCCGCCGACACCGGGAGAATCAGCTGATGGAAAAGGCGTTCCGGGGCGGGGAAACGGGCCGGTTCATTGTCCCGACATTCTTCGTTCACCTGGTGTACCCGTCGGGGCAAGGGTAAATGCCGGACCGGCGCCTAGCGTGGTCCGCGTGGTCAAGCTCTCCGTCATCGTGCCGTTCTACAACGTTCGGGCCTACGCCCCCGACACCCTGAGAAGTCTGCGGGCCAATGCCCGCGACGGTGTCGAATTCATTCTCGTCGACGACTGTTCGACCGACGGGACGCTGGACATCCTCCGGCGCGCCGAGCGCGAGCTCCCGGGCGCCGTCCTGGTCCCGCACGAGCGGAACGGGGGCCTGGCCACCGCGCGCAACACGGGAATCGACGCGGCGCGCGGCGCATACCTCACGTTCCTGGACGGCGACGACTGGGCCGCGCCCGGGCACTACGAGCGGCTGCTCGCCGCGATCACGGCCCTGGGCTGCGACTTCGTCCGTACGGACCATGTGCAGTTCACCGACCGGGTGCGTACGGTCCACCGCGTCCCGTTCGGGCTGCGGAACACCGTGGTCAGCCCGCGCGAGGTGATCCTGCCGGCCGACCGGTCGACGCCCGTGGACTACGCGTACGCCTGGGCCGGGGCCTATCACCGCAGGCTCGCGGATTCGGGGCTGCTGCGGTTCCGGGACGGGCTGCGCACGGCGGAGGACCGGCCGTGGATCTGGCGGCTGCACCGGGAGGCGGAGTCGTTCGCGGCGGTCGGGCTGCCCGGGATCTTCTACCGGCGCGGGGTCGCCTCCTCGCTGACCCAGATCGGCGATGTGCGCCAGCTGGACTTCATCCGCGCGTTCGACCAGGTGCTGGAGGAAACGGCCCGGGATCCGGAGGCGGACCGGCTGATGCCGAAGGCCGTGCGTACGTACTGCGCGGTCATGGCGCACCATTTGGAATCCATCGAAAGGTTCGAACCAGCAGTGGCCAGGAAATTGCGCTCGATGAGTGCGGCTTCGCTGCGGCGCATGCCCCAGGACATTCTCGCGGAAACGCTGAATTCGCTGGGTGAGCGCCGTGCGGACCGGCTGCGCCGGGTGCGCCGCCGCTCCGTATCGCGGGAGGTCGCGGCCTGATGCCCGGCAGCACGGACACCGCGCCGGCCGGCCGGTCCACCATCCAGATCTTCTCGGCGTGCACGCAGTACGCCGCCGCCACGCTCGTCGCGGCCCTGCGCTCCGGCATGTTCGGGCCGCGCTCCGAGCACCGGCGCGTCCTCGTCGTGAGCGACACCTCGCCCGCCCCGGAGCTGGGTACCCCGCTGCACCACCGCCCCGGATTCGGGGCGCTGGCTGCCGAGTTCGACGCGGTGCGGTCCTGGAACGACTTCATCAGCCCCTTCCACCCGGGCGGCTGGTCGCCCCGGGAACAGGACGCCCCGCTGTGGGAGCGGGCCGTGCGCGCGGCCTGGGACCTCGGCGACGGGCCGGTCGAGCTCGCCTGCGAGTCCATCCAGGCCAACCCGGCGCAGGCCCTGGCGACGGTCTTCGGGGACAGCCCGCTGCACGTGTACGCGGACGGGCTGATGAGCTACGGACCGACCCGCAGCCGGCTCGACCAGTTGGTCGGCACCCGCATCCGCCGGCTCCTCCACCTGGACCTGGTGCCGGGCCTGAAGCCGCTGCTGCTCACGGAGTTCGGGGTGGAGCCGGAGGTCGTCCCGACCGACGCGTTCCTCAAGGTGCTGGGCGAGCTGGCCGATCCGGTCGCCGCTCCCGTCGTCCCCGGAGACGGACCGGCGCCTGCCCTCCTGCTCGGCCAGTACCTCTCCACGCTGGGCATCCTGACGCCCCGCCAGGAGGAGGAGCTGCACGCGGGGATGGTGCGCGGCGCGGTCGCCCTCGGCCACACCCGTATCGTCTTCAAACCGCACCCCAGCGCGCCCGCGCACTGGACGCGCGCCCTGGAGGAGGAGGCGGTACGGCTCGGCGCCACGCTCACCGTGGCGGACAGCCCGGTCCTGGCCGAGACGCTGTTCGAGTCGATGCGCCCCGCCCTCGTCGTCGGCTGCTTCTCCACCGCGCTGCTGACGGCCGCCTCGTTCTACGGACTGCCGGTCGCCCGCCTGGGCACAGGCCCGCTGCTGCAACAGCTCAGCCCGTACCAGAACAGCAACCGCATCCCCGTGACCATCGTGGACGCGCTGCTCCCCGACCTGGAGGACCCGGGAACGGTGACCGGCTGGTCGATGCCCTCGCCCGACGAGATCGCGCGCGACGCCGCCGGGCTGGTCGGCGCGGTCGGCTACGCGATGCAGCCGCAGCTCCAGGCCCCCCTGCGCCCGGCCGCCGAGCGCTATCTGAGCGGCCACCGGGACAGCGTGCGGCGGTACTTCAAGCGGCGGCGGCTCACCGCGCTCGGGCTGCCCGGGGCCATCCCCGCGCAGCTCACGTTCATCCCGCGCAACGCGACGGTCCGCCGCATCGCGCGCCGGGCCCGCACGCTGAAGAGGGCTGCGGCCGGCTGAGCCATGAGGAAACTCCCGATACTCCGGTCGCCGCGCGGCCGTGCCGCCGCCCTGGCCGCCGTGCTCGCCGCCCTCACCGTCTGCGCCGGGGACGCGGTGGCCCGCGGCTACCCCTTCGGCCCGCACACCCGCAGCGTCAACGACCTGGGCAACCAGTTCGTCCCGTTCCACGCCCGCCTCTGGGACCTGCTGCACGGCCGCGCCGACGGCGGTCTGCTGCTGAACTGGCAGTCCGGCTTCGGCACGGGCTTCCTGCCCGACTTCGGTACGTATCTGAGCAGCCCGTTCGCCCTGCTCGTCGGGGTCTTCCCCCGGGACCGCATCGACCTGGCCGTGTACGCGGTGACGCTGGTCAAGACCGGGGCGGCGGCGGCCGCGATGACCTGGCTGCTGACCGCGTTGCGGCGGGGGCGGGGCCGGGAGTGGGCGGCCGTGGTGCTCGGGGCCTCGTACGCGCTGTGCGGGTGGTCGGTGATCGAGGCCGTGTACAACCCGATGTGGCTGGACGGGCTGATCGCGTTCCCGCTGCTGTGCCTGGCCGCCGAGTGGGCCCGCACGGGCCGTCGGCCGGTCCTGGGCACGCTGCTGGTGACGCTCGCCTGGGTGTCGAACTTCTACACCGCGTACATGGCGACGCTCGGTGCGGCGCTGGTGCTGGTGGTGCGGCTGCTGCTGGAGGACGGGACGCGCCGGGAGCGGGTACGGGGGCTGGGGCGGGCGGTGCGCACGGTCCTGCTCGGGGTCGGGCTCGCCGCGCCCGTCCTGGTGCCGGTGTTCCTCGGGACGCGGCACGCCTACCCGGGCTGGACGCGCGCGTTCGCCCCGGCCGCCTGGCCCGATGTCGCGGCCCGGTTGCTGCCGGCCACGTACAGCTTCTTCACGCCTGCGGTGTTCCTGGGCACCGGCTCCCTGCTCCTGGCGGGCGCCCTGGCCTTCCACCGGGCCGTCCCGCGCACCGAACGCCTGGTGTGGGCGGGGCTCGTGGCGGGGGTGGCGCTGTCGTTGCAGTGGGGGCCGACGCATCTGCTGTGGCACGCCTTCGCGACGCCCAACGGCAGCCCGTACCGCCAGACGTTCGTGCTGTCCGGGCTCCTGGTGATCGCCGCCTGGCTGTCGGTCGCCTCCGCCTGGCCGGACCGGCGGGCGCTGCTCGGCGGGGCCGGGGTGCTCGCGCTGATCGCCGCCGGGGCCGCGTCCAGCGCCCTGGTCACCGCGTGGACCTACCCGCTGTTCGCGGCGGGGCTGGTGGCCGTGGCGGGCGCCCTGGTGCTGGCCCGGCGCGGCCGGTACGCCGTGCTGGCGGCGCTGCTGCTGGTCGGGGCGCAGGCCGGGCAGGCCGCCGCGACGACCGCTTACGCCGACCGGCAGCGGCTGGGCGGGCTGGACGACTACGCCCCCTGGGGTGAGCGCCAGCGCCTTCAGGCCGCGGCGGTCGCCGAGGCGGACGGCTGGCCGCGCTACCGGACCGACCCGGGCCTGGAGCAGAGCACGGCGAACGATCCGCTGCTGGTCGGCGGCCAGGGCGGGGCGTACTACAGCAGCCACACCCCGGACGTGCTGACCCGCACCTTCCTCGCCCTGGGCGCCGGGTGGACGTCCAACGGCCGGGCTCTGCACGACCCGGACAGCCCGGTGACGGACGCGGTGTTCTCCGTGGGCGCCCGGGTGCACATGCCACGCGACCCGCACCAGGGCTGGAACCGCCCGGACACCCGCCCGGTCACGGTGACGCGGGCGGAGGTACCGCCGCTGGTGACGGTCCGGGCCGACAACAGACAGGAACGCTACGGGCGTTCACCCTTCCGCAACCAGGAGAAGCTGCTCGGCGCCTCCGTCTACACCGTGCCGGCGACCTCCCTGCGCGCGGCGGACGGGACCGACGCGCCGGACGCGGGCGCCCACGACTACGCGGTGCGGCCCGGCACGTACACCCTCCGTGCGGCGTGCCCGGCGGGCAGCGAGGTGTATCTGTGGGCGCCGGACCTGTTCGGCCGTGCCCGGCTGGGTCCGGGCGAAGAGGCCGATTTTCGTGGAGAGTTGCCCGGGCGCCGGGCCGAGCTGCGGAAGCTGGGCGACGGGGGCGGCGCGCTCGACGTGGCGTTGCGGGTGGCCCGGCCCGGGACCGTGCCGCACGAGGCCGTGGGCTGCCTGGACCGGGACCGGCTGGCCGACGCGGTGGACGGGCTGAAGCGGACGGGGGCCACGCGGGTGACGGTCACCGGGAGCGGTGTACACGCCGAACTCCCGGCGGGGACCCGGGGTCTGGCGGTCCTCGCCGCGCCCCGGATCGCCGGCTGGAGCTGCGGGGGCCGCCCGGCCGACTCGTACCTCGGGCTGGTCGCGGCCCCGGTGAGCGGCGACCGGCCGGTCCTCGACTGCTCGTACCGGCCGCCGGGGCTGAAGGCGGGGAGCCTCGCGGGGGCGGGCGCGCTGCTGGGGCTGGTGGCGGTGGGGGTGATCGGGCGGCGGCGCAGGAGGGCGCCGTAAACCCGCGCACCCGCGACGACACCGAGACTTCATCTGCGCGTGGTGGGAGCGGTCCGGCGCCCGCGCGTACGTTCCCAGCCATGGTCTCCCTTCTGAACAACCGCCTGGCACGGCGCGCCCTGCGCCCCGCCGCCGCTCTGGTCGACCGCCGCATCCAGCAGCGCGTGGAGCGCGCCGCCGAGCCGTTGCGCGGCGAACTCGCCACCCTGCGGCGGGAGTACGAGGAGGAGCGGCGGGGCCGCCACGCCCTGGAGCTGCTGCTCGACGGGACCGGGCGCGGCGCGCACCGGATGCCCCCGCCCCATGAGATCGACCTGCTGGTCCGCGAGGTGGGGGCGCTGGCCGGGAACGGGGCGGCGGCGCGGCGGAGCGTGGTGTCCGCCTACCGCACGGTGGTCGCGCTGGAGGCACTGGGCGTGGGCCGCCTCGCGGGCTCGACGTCCAACGTGTGCGGCAAGCTGGCGACCGTACCGCTGCTGGCCCCGCCGAACGGGCGCATCCTGGAGATCGGCACGCTGTACGGGCTGTTCGCCGCCGCGCTGACCCGGATGACGCACCGGGCGGGGGCCGAGCCGGAGCTGACGATCGTCGACCCGCTGGCCGGTTCCCAGCTCCAGCCGGGCACCTCGCAGCCCGCCGACCCCACGGGCACCCCCGTGCGCGAGGACGTGGTGCGGGCCAACCTGGCGCTGACCGGGGGCGGCACGACGCACCACCCCCGGATCGTCCAGGGCTTCTCCAGCGCGCCGGAGGTGCGGGCGGAGGCGGGCGACCGGACGTACGGGGTGATCGTGGTGGACGGCGACCACTCCATGGCGGGGGTGGCCGCCGACCTGGAATGGGCCGAGGAGATCGTGGCCCCCGGCGGGGTCGTGGTGCTCGACGACTACGGGGACGCGGCGTGGCCGGGCGTCCAGGAGGCCCTGGACAAGCATCTGGCGGACGGCGGCTCGCGGCTGCGGCTGCTGGGGCGCGTGTCGACGTCGGCGTACCTGCGGGCGGAGTGAGCCGCCGTCAGACGCTGCTGAGGGACAGCTTCGCGGCGAAGCCGAGGAACAGCACCCCGGCCGCCGAGGTGGCCCCGGCCGAGAGCCGCCGGCGCCGGCGGAACGCGGCGGACAGCCGGGTGCCGCCGAAGATCAGCGCCGACAGGTAGAGGAAGCTGGCGAGCTGGAGCAGGGTGCCCAGCACCAGGAACGACAGGGCCGGGTAGGCGTATCCGGGGTCCACGAACTGCACGAAGAACGAGATCAGGAAGAGGATCGCCTTCGGGTTGAACAGGCTGACCACCAGCGCCCGCCGGTACGGCCGCTCCATGGCCCCCGGGGCCTGCGCCTCGGCCCGCCTCTCGTCCGTGATCTCGGCGACCCGCCGGTGCCGCTCGCGCCACATCGACCGGGCGGCCCGCAGCATCCCGATCGCCATCCAGGTCAGATAGCCCGCACCGGCGTACTTGACGACGGCGAACAGCACGGGCGTCGTCTGCAGCAACGACGAGGCGCCGAGCGCGGACAACGTCATCAGCACGGTGTCCCCGGTCCACACCCCGGCCGCCGCCACGTATCCGGTCCGCACCCCGCGCCGCGCGGCGACGGACAGCACGTACAGCGAATTCGGCCCCGGCAGCAGAACGATCAGCACGAGGCCGGCGAGATAGGTCGGAAGGTCGGTGACACCCAGCATGGGACGGAGTCTCGCACGCGGCCACGACCGTGCGGAAGCGGGTATTCCGGGGGTATGGGCACGGAAGAGTGCGTTCTCCGTCACAGACACGCGACGGTAGGAGCGGTGCAGGATTCGGCAACCGGGTGGAGCGGGAACCCGTCCCATGAGATACACGGGTTCAGGGGCCGAGGACGCCGGGCCGAGGACGCAGGGGGCTGGGATGATACGCACGGGCAGGACCGGGCGCGGTTACGCGCTCCGAGGGGCCGCTGTCGTGGCCGTGGTGGCGATGGCCGGGGTGACCGCCGGGTGCAAGGAGCAGCCCGCGGCCGGTGCGTCGGCCGCGCCCTCGGCGCCGGCGGGCAGCAGCTCCCCCGCCGACGACGCGAAGCCGGGCGGTTCCGCAAGCCCGTCGGAGAGCGCGGAGCCGGAGCCGAAGGAGCCGGTCGAGGCGTCGCCGAAGCCGACCGCGACCCGCACGACGCCGACGGCCGATCCGCAGGGCAAGGTGCTGATGGCGAGCGGGGCGCGGGGCGAGCAGGTGCGCGAACTCCAGGCGCGGCTGCGGCAGATCGGGCATTTCGACCGCAGCCCCACGGGCTACTACGGGACCGTCACGGTGGCCGCCGTGCAGTCCTTCCAGGGCAAGCGCGGCCTGGCGCGGACCGGGAAGACGGACACCGTCACCTGGCAGAAACTGCTCGGCATGACGCACGAGCCGACGGCCGCCGAGCTGAACCCGCCGGCCACCCGGCCGGTCGCGAAGCCCGACAAGCGGTGTCTGACGGGGCGGGTGCTCTGCATCAGCAAGAACAGCCGCACGCTGTCCTGGATGATCGACGGCAAGGTCGTCTCGTCCATGGACGTGCGGTTCGGCTCGCAGTACACGCCGACCCGCGAGGGCACGTTCTCCGTGTACTGGAAGTCGCGCCACCACGTGTCCTCGATCTACCACACGGCCATGCCGTACGCGATGTTCTTCAGCGGCGGCCAGGCGGTGCACTACTCCTCGGACTTCGCGGCCCGGGGCTACAACGGTGCCTCGCACGGCTGTGTGAACGTCCGGGACGAGGGGAAGATCGCGTCCCTGTTCGCGCAGGTGCGCACCGGCGACAAGGTCGTCGTCTACAAGTGAGGGGCGCGGGCGGGACCGGGGGAACGTGTCCCGCCCGCGCCATGTGCGCCGAGCCGCAGGTACGGGGGGAACCCCGGCTCCGGGCGCTGCCGATGACCAGTCGGCTCATTCCGTACAGCGTCAGCAGGCCGGAAAACGTCACACCGGCCGGTAGCAAAGGTCAGCGTGCCGCCGCGGAGGCGGCCGGCCGGGGGTCCTCCGTGGCGGAGTCCGCCGGGTCCGGACCCGGGGCGACGACCGCCGTGGAGGGGTTGGGCGACTCGGTGAACCGGATGGAGGGGAGCGGCGCGGAGGCGTCGCCGCCCTGCTCGGCGTCGCCCGCGCCGCCGCCGTGCTTGTCCTCCTCGGCGGCGAGCAGCCGGTCGCAGAACCGGTCCAGGTTGCGGGCGCCCTTGGCCAGGGCTTCGAGGCGGGTACGGCGGTCGGCGTCGAGCGTGCCGTCGCGGTAGTCGCGGCACGCCTGGAGGGTCTTGGCGTACCAGGGGCCGGAGGCGTCGCCGCCGGAATGGCCGTTCCCCTTCCCTGGGTCCTCGTTCCCGTGGTCGCGGGAGGCGTCGTCGCCGGAGTCCGTCCCGCCGCCGGTCCGGCTGCCGCCCGTCCGGCCGGCGCCGGCCGTGTCGTCCTTGCCCTTCCGGTCGTCGTGGGACGCGCCGGCGCCGGGGCGCGCGGTGTCCTCGTCGTCGTCGGTGTCGGTACGGCCGCCGGGGGCCGGGGCGTCCGGGGTGGGGGTGCCGGGCGGCGAGGGCGCGGAGGTCTCCTCGTCGGGGAGGACGTCGGTGCCCAGCTCCCCGGGGGACTCGGCGGCCGAGACCGAGGTCGCCGGTGAGGGGGTGTGCCGGCCGAAGGGGGCGGGCAGCATCCCGGACCCGGCGGCCACGGCCACCCCTCCTATGGCGCAGCAGGCCAGGGAGGCGGCGAGACCGAAGCGCAGGGGCCGGCTCCAGCGGAACGGGCGGTCGGCGCGAGGACCGGCCGCCCTGCCTATGTGGACCGGGGGGAGCACCGCCGTCTCGGCGTCGGCGTCGTCGCCGTGCGCGGCAGCGGCCCCGGCGGTGCGGGGGCGGCGGGGGACGGCGCGGAAGGCGGCGAGCGCGGCGGCCTCGCCGGGCAGTTCACCGGTGGCGGGACGGGCGGTGCGGGCGACGGCGTCGAGGGCGGTGGCCAGGCGTTCGGCGTCCTGGCGGGGACGGCCTTCGGCAGGGTCGACCGGTTCGCCGCGGAGCAACTTCTCCGCCGCTTCCTTGTCAAGCCATGCGTACTGCTCGTCGGCCATCACATGTCCTTCTGCGTCCACAGACGCGAATGCGTCACACCGGCGGGAGCCACCAGGCCGGTGCGTGGGGGGCGTTGTACGGATACGGCACCGAGCCCTCCGGTCCGTCCCGGCGCGTCCTCCTCATTCTCCCGGAAGGACGCCGAGACACCGCCGGTGCCCTCCGGCTCTCGCCCGTACCGCCGGCCGCTGTCCGCCGCGCCGGGG
Source organism: Streptomyces sp. NPDC016469 (assembly GCF_040632905.1). Taxonomy (NCBI): domain Bacteria; kingdom Bacillati; phylum Actinomycetota; class Actinomycetes; order Kitasatosporales; family Streptomycetaceae; genus Streptomyces; species Streptomyces sp. NPDC016469. The sequence continues at coordinate 222,710 of NZ_JBEYCQ010000008.1, read as the reverse complement.
ACGGGAGCGGGGCCGGGCTGTCCGTCCCCGCCGCCCGGGCGCTGGGCCGCCGTTCCGACCGCGTCCGCCCGGAGGAGTTCGGCGAGCCGCTTCAGCCCCCGGTGGGCGGCGGTGCGCACCGCACCCGGCCGCTTGCCGAGCGTCTGCGCCGCGCTCTTCGCGTCGAGGCCGACCACCACGCGGAGCACCACCGCCTCGGCCTGGTCCTGCGGCAGCTGGGCGATGAGCGACATGGTGCGCCCGGTCGCCAGTGCCTCGATCGCCTCGTCGGCCGTGTCGGAGACGGCCGGCTTGTCGGACAGCTCGGTCTCGTCGCCGCCGATGGCCGGGCGCCTGCCACGCATCCTCAGATGGTCCAGGGCCCGGTTGCGGGCTATGCGCGCCGCCCAGCCCCGGAAGCGGTCGGCGTCCCCGCTGAAACGGTCGAGGTCACGGGCTATCTGAAGCCACGACTCGGACGCCACGTCCTCGGCGTCCGGCTCCCCCACCAGCGTCCTTATGTAGCCAAGCAGCCGCGGCTGCACAGCGCGGTACACAGTACGGAAGGCGTCCTCGTCCCCGCGCTGTGCCGCGAGCACCGCGGCAGTAAGCCCCGCGTCGTCCCCCAGCACTACCTCAACCCTGCCCTGCTGTCCGAATCGCAGCTGGTCACCACTGCCGCGCCACCCTGCGCGACTCAGCACGCTACGTCCTTGGCGTGCACCGCGTCCATGACTTGTACAACCCGCAACATTCCATCACCCCACCCCGGTGTGACAGAAAACGCATCCACGGCGCAGAGATGAGTACGGGGTCGTCCTGCGGCCCCGCGGAAGACGGCCGGGGCCTCTCCTGTGGGGGGTGGCGGCCCCGGTCGTCCTCGTTCTTCCCGCCACGCGGTGCCCTGTCCCGTACGTACGAGAATGCCCTCGTGATGGCGACCGAAGGTGTGCCCGCCGTCCCGGTCCGCGTCTGCGCGGCCCTGGTCGAAGGCGGGCCCGCGGGCGACGGCGAGATCTGTCTCATCCGCCGGGAGCGGCTCGCCGGACCCCAGTACTCGTTGCCGGGCGGGCTCCTCCACCCGGACGAACAGGTGCCCGCCGGGCTGGCCCGGGAGCTGCGCGAGGAGCTGGGCCTCGATGTCGCCGCCCTGCCCGGGCCGCCCCGGCTGCTCCGGGTGCAGGACCAGGTCACGACACGGCCCGGCCGGTCCGGCACGTTCCGCCGCCTCCACCTCATCCATCTGCTGACCGTGCCCCGCGAGGTGCGCGCCGTCCTCCCGGCCGCCGAGCTGGACGCCGAGGACCTGACACGGGTGGTCTGGGTGCCCCTCGCGGAGGCCGCCGGGCTCCACCTCTATCCGGCGGCCGGACCCGCGCTCATCGAGTTGGCCGGGGTCGCCGGAGACGTGCTGCTCCCCCCGGTCACCGATGGGACGTACGCCTGGCGGTAGGGGCCCCGGCCTCAGGAGCGCACCCGCCCCCGTCGGGCCGCCGCCGCGCGGAGTATCCGTCGGCCCTCCGTGGAGACGTCGCGCACCTGGCGCAGGCCCGCCGCGGCGGGCGCGGCCTCGTCCATGGCGGCCAGCATCTCCAGGATCGCGGTCTGGCGGCCCGCCTCGCCGGCCAGCAGCGGGCCCGCGCCCGAGGGGTCGCCCGCCCGGCAGCGGGCCACCGGGTCCGGGGTCGCGGGAGCGGTCGTGTCGTGGCCGAGGTGGACCTCCAGGGCCAGCACCGAGCAGGCGTCGGCCCAGGCGCGCAGCTCCGGGCCCGCCCGGTCGTCCGGGGCGGCGGCGAGCAGGTCCCGGACGCGGGCGGCCGGTGCGCCGGGGTCCGCGGGGGTGTCCAGGGCGGCGCGGGCCTCGGCGAGGCGGGCGGGCCAGAGGCGGGGCTCGGCGCAGGCGGCCCAGAGCGGGCGCAGCGGGTCGGGGCCGGCGCCCGGGGCGGGCTGGGGCAGACAGCGTTCGAGGCAGGCGACCGCTCCGGCGGCGAGCCCGCGTTCGTCGGCGGCGGCGATCAGGTCGAGCAGGCTCATCGGCGTCTCCTGTCAGCCCTCCCCTACGTACCCCGTGCCGGGACAGGGAGGGGGCGCAGCGCTTCCTGTTATCGCATTCAGCGCCCCATGGCCGAAAAGCGTCACTGCCGATGGCTGATTACCGCCATCCCGGCCTCACTGCCCCCTGAGCGCCTCCGGCACCGTCAAGGTGCCGCTCGCCGCCCGCGCGGCCTGCATCGCCGTCAGCCTGCGGACGAACAGGATCGCCAGGACCGCCGCCACGACGTCCAGCGCGTCGCCGACCGCGACCAGATCGAGCCCGCGCACGATCTCGTCCCCGGTCTCCGCGTTGCCGTAGTAGCGGCCGGCGCCCCGGGCCAGGAGCTGCGCCGCGACCAGCGCCGCCCACCAGGCGTTCAGCAGCCCGCGCGAGGCTGCGGCCCGGCCTCCGGGGGTGCCGATCGGCGCGCTCGCCGTCCAGATGCCGCTCGCCACCCGGTACGGCAGCCAGAGGTTGCCGACGGGCACGAACCAGGAGCCGATCGCCCAGCCGGGCCGCATGGCGTGTGCATACGGGTCGAAGACCTCCGCGTTGCGCCGCACCCGGCGCAACCACACCAGGAAGACGACGGTCGCCGCCAGGAAGGTGAGCACCTGGAGCATGCCGGCGGACCCGTACATGTTGTCGGCGAGAGTCCACGCCTCGTCGTCGACCGCCAGGAAGCCGCCGTCCATCCCGTCCGCGAACAGCATGCGGAAGTGGACACCGGCGGCGATCGACAGCACGTCCGCGACGGCCACGGCGCCGAGCAGCACGCACACCGCCTTGCCGAGGCCCACCGGCGAGCGCAGCTCGTCCAGCCGGGACGGCGTCGGCATCAGACCGCCGGCCCGGGCCCGGTGCGTACCGGCGCACACGGCGCACCGCCCGTCCGCGGTGCCGGCCGGTCTCGTACCGCAGAGTGAACAGAGCATGGAAACGGACCCCCCCCCCCCCGGGATTCGGACGTCGACGCGAGAAGCGCGCGCGTCCCTCCCCGGACGACGCGGCCACCGGACCGTAGTGCTCCGCGGGCCGCGTTGTCCATGGTCAGGGGCCCTGCCCCGGCACCTCAGCCCGCGTCGATCTCCTTCGCCAGCGACTGGAACTCCGCATAGCTCGACTTCGGCTTGCCCGGGACCCACAGCTTCTGGGCCGTCGCCCGCAGCGGCATCCGGATGCCGGCGGCGACCTGCTCGGCGGTCTGGGCGTTCGGGAAGTCGCCCCAGACGGCGAACCGGCCGCCCAGGATCTGGTCCGAGTAGCGCTTCGGGACCGGGGTGGTGCCGCGCAGCACGAGCGGAGTCCACTGCTCGTAGATCCGCTTGCCGGTCGGATAGACGAAGGCGTTGGGCTGGCCGAGCACGTAGTACATGAACTCGTCGTTGAGGTTGAGGACCTTGCGGCCCTCGTGCAGGTACTCCTCCGGCGACCGGGCCCCGTACTCCTTGCCCGTCCAGTACTCGACCTCGATGTCCTTGTCGGCGCGCACCTCGCTGTCGCGGAACTGGCCGTCGTTCCACGCCTTCGGCCGCATGCCGCGCTTGCGGACCACCTCCGCCCGGTCGTTGAGCCAGCCGGTGGCGAGGTCGGCGATACCGGCCCCGGAGCCGTACTTCGCCACGGCCGCGCGCTGGAGCTGCGGGTAGGAGGCGGCCGGGTTGCTCGCCATCAGCGCCCGGTACTCGTCGCCGCCCAGGTGCCAGTACGCGCCGCCGAACAGCTCCGCGTACTCGCCCAGCAGCTCGTCGATCAGCTTGGCCGCGCCCGGCTCGGAGATGTCCAGCGAGCCGGTCGAGGCGACGCCGGAGACGTTGTGCAGCTGGAGGTCGGGGTGGGCGCGCAGCACCGCGCCGAGGTGGCCCGGCGAGTCGATCTCCGGGACGACCTGGATGTGCAGCCGGCCGGCCAGGGCGACGATGTGCCGCACCTGCTTCTTGGTCAGGTGGTCCGGGGAGACCACCTCGGGGTGCGTGTCGGACTCGATGCGGAACGCCTGGTCGTCGGAGAAGTGCAGGCCGAGCTGGTTGAGCTTGAGGTCGGCCAGCTCACGCATCCGGTCCTCGATCCAGGACGCGGTGTAGTGCTTGCGGGCGATGTCGAGGTTGAGGCCGCGCTGCGGCTTGTCCGGGCGGTCGCGCACCACGCCCTCGGGCATGGAGCCGTCGGCGCGCACGGACTGCTTGAGGGTGCGGGTGCCGTAGAAGACGCCCGCCTCGCCGGGTCCGCTGATCCTCACCCGCCCGTCGGCGGTGCGCAGGGTGTACGACTCCGGGCCGCCGGACGCCTTCGGGGTGAGGGCGAGCTCGACGTCACCGGCGCGGGCGGGCACCTCGCCCCGGTAGTGGATCTTCAGCTCGCCGGCCAGCAGCTTCCCCTCGTCGGCCAGCTTGCCGCCGCCCTTCGCGATGACCACCCCGCTGTCCTTGCCGGGCTTCCAGCCGGGCCCGTGGGCGGGGGTGTGCTCCCGTACGGCGGGGATGGTGCGGGGCGCCTTGGAGAGCGGGTAGCTCCGGGTCGGTGACGGGGCGGGGGAAGGGGACGACGCCGCACGGGACGTCTCGGGGCCGTTGCCGTGCTCGGTTCCGGAGCCGCCGCAGCCGACGAGGACGACGCCCGCCGCGGCCGCCGCCGTCACGGCCAGGAGGGCGCCGCGTGAGGATGCCATCAGTCAGAAACCTCCGGTTCGGGGGAAAGGGAGCAGAAAGGAAGCAGAACTGCCAGAAATCAGCACAGATGTAGGGAGGTAACCGGGCATTCTCCTCACACATCCGCTCGTCAGGCATCCCGAAACTCTCCCGTCCGGGTGAAATTCGCGCATCCTTCGCCCGCCCTTATCCCCGCCTCGCTAGCGTTGATCCCCCTTAATCTCTCCATTTCGGGAGCTCACGCTGTCCAGGTCCAGCGAGTCCCACGCCGGCCTTCCCGAGCAGCCGCCCGGGCCCGCCCTGCGCACCGCCGTGCCTGTGCAGAGCCGCGGCGCCGCACCCGCCTGGGACCTCCCCCGGTTCAACGCCGCGCCCGCACCCGAGGCCGAGGCGGCCCTGCTGGGGTGCTTCGGCAGCGCCGCCTGGGCGCGGCGCCTCGCCGAGCACCGCCCCTACCCGGACACGGAGGCGCTGCTCGCCGCGGCCGACGAGGCGGCCTACGACCTCTCCCCGCGCGAGCACGCCGAGGCGCTGACGGCGGAGGTGTCCCCGGGACTGCGGCCGGACGCGCCGCGCTCCGCCCATCTCGCGCTGGCCGCCGCCCACGCCGAGTACGAACGCAGGTTCGGCCATGTCTTCGTGATCTGCCTGGACGGCTATCCGCCCGACGAGCACCCCGACCAGGTGCTGGCCGGCATCCGGACCCGGCTGGCACACGAGGAGGACCGGGAGCGGGCGGTCACGGCGGACGAGATGCGGCGACTCGCCCGGGGCCGCCTGGCCGCGTTGGTATCGAGTCGATAACGGGTTGGGGGCGGGGTGCGCGGGCCGGATTCCCCGGCATGGAGGGGCCGAGCAGGGTCGCGGAGGGCTGTCCATAGCCCGTCCGTGCCTGTTTCGTTGCCACTTTGATCACACCGGAGGGCCCCGCGCGATCGAACCGACAATCCGTCGCTACGATGGCCGGGGCCGGTGGACCGTACCCGGCCGGGTCAGACCGACAGTCAAGCCGGCCGACCCCAATCCCCGCTCCCGGAGGGTTCTTCCGTGCCGGCTGGAACGCTGTACCGCGGCCGGGAAGGCATGTGGTCCTGGGTGGCTCATCGAGTCACCGGTGTCCTCATTTTCTTCTTCCTGTTCGTGCATGTCCTGGACACCGCCCTCGTCCGCGTCTCCCCCGAGGCGTACGACGACGTCGTGTCCACGTACAAGACGCCGATCGTCGCGCTGCTGGAATACGGCCTGGTGGCCGCGATTCTCTTCCACGCGCTGAACGGTCTGCGCATCGTCGCCGTGGACTTCTGGGCCAAGGGCCCGCGCGTTCAGAAGCAGATGCTCTGGGCCGTGCTGGGCATCTGGATCGTGCTGATGCTGGGTGCCCTGTACCCCGTGCTCGGCCACGCCGTACGCGAACTCTTCGGGAGCTGAGGCCCATGTCCACCGAGACTTCCGCGATCGGCGCCGTCGAAGGCGTCTCTCTCTACGACGTCGACAATCCGGCCCCCGTCATCGAGCCGCCGCGCAAGCGGACCGGCAAGACCCCCAAGGGCTCGCGCACCAACTTCGAGATGTACGCCTGGCTCTTCATGCGCCTGTCGGGCATCGTGCTGGTCGTCCTGGTCATCGGCCACCTGCTGATCCAGCTGGTGCTGGACGGCGGCGTCTCCAAGATCGGCTTCGCCTTCGTGGCGGGCCGCTGGGCCTCGCCGTTCTGGCAGGTCTGGGACCTGGCGATGCTGTGGCTCGCCATGCTGCACGGCGCCAACGGTCTGCGTACGGTCATCAACGACTACGCCGAACGGGACAACACCCGTTTCTGGCTGAAGATGCTGCTGTACACCGCCACGGTGTTCACCGTCCTGCTGGGCACGCTGGTGATCTTCACCTTCGACCCGAACATCCGCTAGGCGCCGGGCCCGAAGGACCAGAGGTAAACCATGCAGATCCACACGTACGACACCGTCATCGTCGGCGCCGGCGGCGCCGGCATGCGCGCGGCCATCGAGTCGACCAAGCGCAGCCGCACCGCCGTGCTGACCAAGCTCTACCCCACCCGCTCCCACACGGGCGCCGCGCAGGGCGGCATGGCCGCCGCGCTGGCCAACGTGGAGGAGGACAACTGGGAGTGGCACACCTTCGACACGATCAAGGGCGGTGACTACCTGGTCGACCAGGACGCCGCCGAGATCCTGGCGAAGGAGGCCATCGACGCCGTTCTCGACCTGGAGAAGATGGGCCTGCCGTTCGGCCGTACGCCCGAGGGCCGGATCGACCAGCGCCGGTTCGGCGGTCACTCCCGCAACCACGGCGAGGCCCCGGTCCGCCGCGCCTGCTACTCGGGCGACCGCACCGGCCACATGATCCTCCAGACGCTCTACCAGAACTGCGTCAAGGAGGGCGTGGAGTTCTTCAACGAGTTCTACGTCCTGGACCAGCTGGTCGTCGAGGAGGACGGCGTCAAGAAGTCCGCCGGCGTCGTCGCCTACGAGCTGGCCACCGGCGAGATCCACGTCTTCCGCGCGAAGTCGGTCATCTACGCCTCGGGCGGTACCGGCAAGTTCTTCAAGGTGACGTCGAACGCGCACACCCTGACCGGTGACGGCCAGGCCGCCTGCTACCGCCGGGGTCTGCCGCTGGAGGACATGGAGTTCTTCCAGTTCCACCCGACCGGCATCTGGCGGATGGGCATCCTGCTGACGGAGGGCGCCCGCGGTGAGGGCGGCATCCTCCGCAACAAGGACGGCGAGCGCTTCATGGAGAAGTACGCGCCGGTCATGAAGGACCTCGCGTCCCGTGACGTCGTGTCCCGCTCCATCTACACGGAGATCCGCGAGGGCCGCGGCTGCGGGCCCGAGGGCGACCACGTCTACCTCGACCTGACGCACCTGCCGCCGGAGCAGCTGGACGCCAAGCTCCCGGACATCACCGAGTTCGCGCGTACGTACCTCGGCATCGAGCCCTACACGGACCCGATCCCGATCCAGCCGACCGCGCACTACGCCATGGGCGGCATCCCGACCAACGTCGAGGGCGAGGTGCTGGCCGACAACACCACCGTCGTCCCGGGCCTGTACGCCGCCGGCGAGGTCGCCTGCGTGTCGGTGCACGGCGCCAACCGCCTCGGCACCAACTCGCTGCTCGACATCAACGTCTTCGGACGCCGCGCGGGCATCGCCGCAGCCGAGTACTCCGCGAAGAACGACTTCGTCGAGCTTCCCGAGAACCCGGCCCAGCAGGTGATCGACCAGGTCGAGCGGCTGCGCAACTCCACGGGCACCGAGCGGGTCGCGACGATCCGCCAGGAGCTCCAGGAGTGCATGGACGCCAACGTGATGGTGTTCCGCACCGAGCAGACGATCAAGACCGCGGTCGACAAGATCGCGGAGCTGCGCAAGCGCTACCTGGACGTGTCCGTCCAGGACAAGGGCAAGCGGTTCAACACGGACCTGCTGGAGGCCATCGAGCTGGGCAACCTGCTCGACCTCGCCGAGGTCATGGCGACGTCGGCGCTGGCGCGCAAGGAGTCCCGCGGCGGTCACTACCGCGAGGACTACCCCAACCGCGACGACGTCAACTTCATGCGCCACACCATGGCGTACCGCGAGGTCGCCGAGGACGGCACCGAGTCGATCCGGCTGGACTACAAGCCGGTCGTCCAGACCCGCTACCAGCCGATGGAGCGTAAGTACTGATGGCTACACCCACCCTGGACAAGGCCGACAAGGCTCCCGAGCCCGAGCCCGGCTTCGCCGACTCGCCGTACATCACGGCCACGTTCCGCATCCGGCGGTTCAACCCGGAGGTCTCCGCCGAGGCCCAGTGGCAGGACTTCCAGATCGAGATCGACCCGAAGGAGCGTGTCCTCGACGCCCTTCACAAGATCAAGTGGGACCAGGACGGGACGCTCACGTTCCGCCGGTCCTGCGCGCACGGCATCTGCGGTTCGGACGCCATGCGGATCAACGGCAAGAACAGGCTCGCCTGCAAGACGCTGATCAAGGACCTGAGCCCGGAGAAGCCGATCACGATCGAGGCCATCAAGGGCCTCACGGTCCTCAAGGACCTCGTGGTCGACATGGACCCGTTCTTCCAGGCGTACCGCGACGTCATGCCCTTCCTCGTCACCAAGGGGAACGAGCCGACCCGCGAGCGTCTGCAGTCCCCCGAGGACCGCGAGCGCTTCGACGACACCACCAAGTGCATCCTGTGCGCCGCGTGCACGTCCTCGTGCCCGGTGTTCTGGAACGACGGCCAGTACTTCGGCCCGGCGGCGATCGTCAACGCGCACCGCTTCATCTTCGACTCGCGCGACGAGGGCGGCGAGCAGCGCCTGGAGATCCTCAACGACCGTGACGGTGTGTGGCGTTGCCGCACCACCTTCAACTGCACGGACGCCTGCCCGCGCGGCATCGAGGTCACCAAGGCGATCCAGGAGGTCAAGCGCGCGCTGATCACGCGTCGCTTCTGACCCCCCGAGCACCTGAAGAGGCCCGGTCCCCCGCGGGGGACCGGGCCTCTTGCTGCGCCCCTGCGGTCCCGGACGGTACGGTCGTGCGGAACCGGTGGTCGGTTCACCCACCGCCGCACGGGGATGCGCGGGGGAACGAGAGCGGGGGAACGTTGAGCGAGCCGAATCCGTATGCGGACGACTCATACAAGTGGGGACCTTCCCAGCAGCCGGGAACCCCACCGGGCGCCCAGAACGGCCAGGGCTACGGCTACCCGGCGGGCGGCAACCCGGTCTACGGCTACCCGCAGCCGCTCTCCGGCCCGCCCACGCAGCCGCCGGGCTACGGGTATCCGGGGCAGCAGCCCCCTGGATACGGATATCCGGGCGCGGCTCCGGCGGGCGGCGGGACGCCCGTGCTGTCCATCGGGGACATCACGGTGATGAGCGCTTCGATCGTGACCCCGTCCGGGACGATGCCCCTCAGGGGCGCGGTGTGGACGGCGACGGACATGTCGCGCACCGAGGAGAAGATCCCGCCGGTCGCGATCGTGCTGGCGATCATCTTCGCCCTGTTCTGCCTGATCGGCCTGCTCTTCCTGCTGATGAAGCAGAAGCGGACGACCGGCTTCGTGCAGGTGACGGTGACCAGCGGGGGCCGTCACCACTCCACGATGATCCCGGCCATGCAGCCGGAGACCTTCCCGATGGTGATGTCCCAGGTCAACACCGCCCGCTCGATGAGCGTCTGAGTACGGGTCAGTGCGGGCACCCCGGTGACCGTGCGGCGGCACTCAGTCCCAGGCCGCCCCGCCCCGGTCCTCCGCGACCACCATGATGCGCCGCAGCATGTCGTTGAGCAGCGCCCGCTCGTCCGCGTCCAGGACGCCGAGGAGCCGTTCCTCCTCGTGCCCGAGGAAGGCCATCGCGCCGAGCCAGGTCGACCGGCCCTCGTCCGTCAGCACCACGTCCACGCGGCGCCGGTCCGTGGTGGACGGGGTGCGCCGGACGAAGCCGCGTCGTTCCACCGCGTCCAGCCGGCCGGTGACGGACGCGGGGGCGAGGTCGAGGTCGGCGGCCAGTTCGGACGGGGCCGCCGTGCCGCCGCGTCCGGCCAGCTTGTGCAGGGTGTCGAACTCCTGCCGGTCCAGGTCGAAATCGATGAGGGACTGCTCGCGCACCCGGCGCAGATGGACGGAGAGCTTCTTCATCCGGGTCACCGCGCCCTCGACATCCGGATCGAGCTCGGGGAGCACGGGTCTCCACCGCTCCACGTGCCCGTCGGTCCAGTCGCGTAGCTCCATGGCGCTCAGCCTACGCGGACGCCTCCGGCGGACGAGGTCCTTCGGAACCGTAATTCTCGTTGACGGGTACTTCGGTACCGAAATAGATTGCGGCCCATGGCCCACCCCTTAAGGACACGCTCGTTCCGGCTGCTCTTCATCGGACGCTCCCTGTCGATGCTGGGCGACGCCGCGATCCCCGCCGCGCTCACCCTCGCCGTCTATCTGGCCACCGGCTCGACCGGCGCCCTCGCCCTGGTGCTCGGATGCGCGATGGTGCCCAAACTGCTGCTGCTCCCGCTGGGCGGTGTCGTCGGTGACCGCTTCAACGCCCGCACGGTGGCCCTGACCACCGACCTCGTGCGGTGCGCGACCCAGCTCTTCGTCGGCGCCGAACTGCTCTCCGGCACCCCGGCCCTCTGGCAGATCGCCCTCGCCGAGGCGGTCGGCGGCGCCGCCGGAGCCTTCGCGATGCCGACCTCGGCCTCGCTGATCCGGGGCACCGTGGACGAGTCGGGGCTGCTGCGCGCCAACTCGCTGATGGCGGTGGCCTCCGGGACCGCGCGGATCGGCGGGCCGGCCGTCGCCGGGGCCCTGATCCTCACCGCCGGACCGGGCTGGGCGTTCGTGCTGGACGGCGCCAGCTTCGCGGTCAGCGCCGCCCTGCTGTATGTGATCCGGGTCCGCCATGTCCCGATCCCCCGCCGCTCCCTGCTCGGCGACCTGAAGGGCGGCTGGACCGAGGTCCGCAGCCGCGACTGGTACTGGACGAGCCTGATCGCGCACGCCCTCTGGAACGGGGCGGCGGCCATGCTGACCACGCTCGGCCCGGCCCTCTTCCTGCACGGCCCCGGCGGCAAGGGGAGCTGGGTCGTCCTGCTCCAGACCGGCGCGGTGGGCCTGCTGATCGGCTCGCTGGTGGCGAGCCGCGTCCGGCCCCGGCGGCCGGTCCTGGCCGCCAACCTCGCCGGCTCGCTGTACGTGCTGCCGCTCTGCCTGCTGGCCGCGCACGCCCCGGTGGCCGTCTCGCTCACCGCGTACGGGATCGCCATGGCCGGTCTCGGATTCCTCAACCCGGTCTGGGAGACCGCCGTCCAGTCCGCCATACCCGCGCACACCCTGGCCCGGGTGACCTCGTACGACTGGCTGCTCTCCTTCGCCGCGATGCCGCTCGGCTACACCCTCGCCCCGCTCGCCGCCTCGGCCTGGAACACGGAGGCCCCGCTCGCCGTGGCCGGGGTGCTGGCGGGCGCCGCCTGCGCGGCCACCGCCGCCGTGCCGGGCGTACGGCGCTTCGGGGCGCCCGCCGCCGGCGCGGGGCGGGAGGCAGGGGCAGCGGCCGGGACGACGCCCGCGGCAGGGTAGCGGACGCGGCCCGGATACGCTCGGGCCGTGGTGAAGGAAGAGAAGGACGCGAAGGCCGTCAAGGCCCCCCGGAGCGAGCAGACCCGTGCGCTGATCCTCGAAACCGCGCTCCGGCTCTTCCAGGAACGCGGTTACGACCGGACGACCATGCGGGCCATCGCCCAGGAGGCGGGCGTCTCGGTGGGGAACGCCTACTACTACTTCTCGTCCAAGGAGCACCTGGTCCAGGGGTTCTACGACCGGCTCGCCGCCGAGCACGCGGAGGCGGTGCGGCCGGTCCTGGACGCCGAGAAGGACCTCGCGGCGCGTCTGCGCGGGGTGCTTCTGGCCTGGCTGGACGTGGCGGAGCCGTACCGCCCCTTCGCCACGCAGTTCTTCAAGAACGCCGCCGATCCGGAGAGCCCGCTCAGCCCGTTCTCGCCGGAATCGGTCACCGCGCGCGAGGCGGTCATCGCCATCCACGAGCGCTGCCTGACCGGCTCCACCACCCGGACGGACCCCGAACTGACCCCGCTGCTCCCGCGATTGATGTGGCTCGCGCACATGGGCCTGGTGCTGTTCTGGGTGTACGACCGGACGGACGGCGCCGCCCGCAGCCGCCGGCTGGTCACGCGTACGGTCCCGATCGCCGCCCGCGCCCTGTCCCTGTCCCGGTTCCGGGTGGTGCGGCCGCTGGTGCGGCAGGTGCACGAGGTGCTGGAGGAGTTCCTGCCGGAAACGACGGCGCGGGCGGCCGGACCGGTGAAGTCCTAGCCGCCCGCGCACCGGTCGGAGCCGGCGATCAGATCCAGCCGAGCTCCCACAGGCGCCACACGCCCGTGCCGTCGGAGAGGTACTGCGAGCCGGAGACGTCCGCCTTGGCGATGACGTAGTCCTTCTTCTGCCACAGCGGCACCAACGGCACGTCCTCGCCGACCAGCTTCTGGAGCTCCTTGAAGTCCCCCGCTGCGCGGCTGCGGTCGCTGTACTGCAGCGTGGCGCTGATCAGCTGGTCCATCTTCTTGCTGGTGTAGCCGTTGTGAAGACTGCTGTCGCGGCCGACGAGCGGCTGGCTGAAGGTGTCGGGGTCCGGGTAGTCCGGGAGCCAGCCGACGGTGTACATGTCGTACTCACCGGCGGCGTAGCCCTTCTGGAACCGGGTCCATTCGACGGCCTTGATCGTCACCTTGAAGAGCCCGGTGGCGTTCAGCTGACGCTGGATCTCCTTGGTCTCGTCGGTGTACTGGTCGCCCTCGCGGTAGGCGAAGGTGACGGCCAGCGGCGTCTGGACGCCGGCCTCGTCCATGAGCGCCTTCGCGCGCTTGGCGTCCGGCGAGGGGTAGGCGTCGAAGAACGGGGTGCTGTGCCCGATGGTGCCCTGCGGGATCAGCGAGTAGAGCGGTTCGACGGTGCCCTGGTAGATCTTGCTCACCAGCGGGCCGCGGTCGATGACCGCCGCGATCGCCTGGCGGACCTTGCGGTCGGCGAGCGGGGAGTCCTTGCGGACGTTGAAGACGAGGTTGCGGATCTCGGCGCTGTCCGCCTCGGTGACGCGCTTGTCGGTGTCACCCGGGTTCAGCTCGGCCAGCGTGGACGGCGGCAACTGACGGTGCGTCACGTCGACCTGGCCGGACTTCCAGGCCGAGAGGAGGTCGTCGGACTCCTTGTAGTACCGCACGGTGACCGGACCGCCGGTCTCGCTGATCGCGCCCTTGTACCGCGAGTTGGGCACGAGTTCGGCCTTCACGCCGGCCTCGTAGGACTTCAGGACGTACGGCCCCGAGCCCGTCACCTTGCCGTCGTTGCGCAGCTTGTGCTCCGAGTAGGCGTCCTTCTCCACGATCGCGCCGGCACCCGTGGCGATCTTCTGCGGGAAGGTCGCGTCGCGCGAGGAGAGGTTGAAGGTGATGGTCCGGCCCTCGGTGACCACGTTCTTCAGGCTGGGGAAGAGGACCGAGGGACCGACGTCCGTCTTGATCTCCAGCATGCGGTCGAACGAGTACTTGACGTCCTCGGCGGTCATCTCCTTGCCGTCCGAGAACGTCAGGTCGTCACGGAGCTTGCACTGGTACGTCTGCAGCTTGCCGCCGATGAAGCCACAGCTCTCGGCCGCGTCCGGCTCGGGGACGATCCCGCCGGACTTGAACGTCATCAGGGACTGGTAGACGTTGCTGTACATCGCCCAGGAACCGGCGTCGTAGGCGCCCGCCGGGTCGAGCGAGGTCACCGCGTCGGTCGTACCGACGACGACCGGATCGGAGTCCCCCTCGTCCGAGGGAAGGAGTTGCCAGGCGACCACGCCTGCGATGACCAATACCGCGAAAATCGCGAGAATCCGTAGCCGGATCGACCGCATTGACGTGCTCTCCCTTAACAGCCCCACCTCGGTGTCGCGCTCAGATACGCAGATCACCGCACGTTCACGCTCAGCAAATCACACGATTTTCACATCTGGAAGGGGAGATCAGAGGCTCATAGCCAATTGTTTGTCAGTCGAAACCTTTGACGCTTACGCCGAATACAGAGGGTTCCCGGCCGGTCACCCGTCCCGCCATTTCTCGCTCGCACGAGGGGGATTACGCCTGCCGGGAGGCGAGCTCGACCACGGTGATGTCGGACGGCGCGCCGACCCGCACGGGCGGTCCCCAGGCGCCGGCGCCCCGGGTGACGTAGAGCTGGGTGTCGCCGTAGCGTTCGAGCCCGGCGACCGTCGGGTTGGACAGCTCCGCCACGTAGTTGCCGGGCCACAGCTGGCCGCCGTGGGTGTGTCCGGACAGTTGCAGGTCCACGCCGTGCTCGACGGCCTCGTCGATCACCACGGGCTGGTGGGCCATGAGCACGACTGCGCGGGCGGGGTTGCGGTCCCCGAGGGCGCGGGCGAAATCCGGGCCCTGGCCCTCGCTCTCACCGGCGATGTCATTGACCCCGGCCAGATCGAAACCACCGGTCTCCACCCGGGCGTTCTCCAGCGGGTGCAGCCCCAATTCCCGTACATGATCAACCCATTGGGCCGCGCCGGAGTAGTACTCGTGATTGCCGGTGACAAAGAACGCGCCGTGCCGGGCGCGGAGGCCGGCGAGCGGTTCGGCGGCCGGGCCGAGATCCGCGACCGATCCGTCGACCAGATCACCGACGACCGCGATGAGATCGGGCTGGGTCCGGTTGACCGCGTCCACGATCCGTTGCGTATGGGAGCGGCCCAGGATCGGGCCCAGGTGAATATCGCTGACGACGGCGATGCGGAAACCGTGCGCGGCCCTCGGCAGCCGGGCGAGCGGAACGGTGACCCGCTTCACCCGGGGCCCGCGCAGCACGCCGTACGTCCCGTAGCCCACGGTCCCCAGCCCGGCCACGGCGGCGGCGCCCCCGACCGCCCGCGCCACGAACAGCCGCCGCGACGGGGAGGGCGCGGTGGCCTCCGGCCCGGGCGCGGCCTCCGGAGCCGACGCCGGTACGGGGACGGGCACCGGTTCCCGTACGGGCGCCGCCCCGGCCACCGCCCGGCGCGCGAGCCACCGGCGCAGCAGGGGCCGTACGGCCTCGCCGACGAGCAGGGCGAGCGTCAGGTAGAGGAGCGCGGCGAGCCAGAGGTACCCGGGCCAGGCCAGCGCCCGCTGGACCGGGAAGGGCGCGCCCGCGGGCCCGGCGGCCAGGGCGCCGACGCTGAGCAGCGGCAGCACGTACGCGGCGACGGTGCCGACCCTCCGCCACGGGCTGCCCTGAGCCGTCGTGTCACCGACGAACCGCCGCCACACATAGCGGTGCACGGCCACGAGCAGGGCGAGCACAGCGAGCACCGCCAGCACGGCCCCCACGACCCGCATACCTGCTCCCCCGCCCCGTTCGTCCCCGTACCGCCCGATTCAGGTCCCGGCCGGGACCAGTGGTTTCAAGCCTTTTCGGTGCGCAGGGCCCTGACGCCCCGGAACCCGATCCAGCCCACGGCCGTCCCCAGAAGAAAGGACGTGATGGCGAGCAGCAGATGCACCCAGAAGTACGCGGTCGGGTCACCGGCGTCGTCGAAGGCGAGGCCGCTGCCGTCCTTCCACAAATTCTTGGCGAAGGTGACCCAGATGATCCAAGACCACACCCCGAAGGCGAGCAGGAACCAGGAGACCGGGCGGCTGAGCTTCATGGATTCAGTATCGCCGCCGCGTTCCGGGTGGCTCGGGCGGGGTGGTCCGTCCCGGCGGTCCGCCCGGCGGGTCACACCGCCAGTACATATATTCACATCAACTGCATGTACGTTTTCGACCGTGCCAGCTCTCAAGAAGGCCGCGTTGGCGGTCACCTCTGCCGCCCTGCTGTCCGCTTTCGCCGTCACACCCGCCTCGGCGGCCGACGGGGACGACGACGCCCCCAAGCCTCCCGCGACCATGTCGCAGGTCGGTGGCGCGCAGCTGGGGCGGACCGGCACCCAGGTCAACCTCGGGCCCGGCGCCCCGGTGCTGCCCAAGGAGCTGACGGGCCGGTCGTGGATGGTCTCGGACGCGGAGACCGGCGAGGTGCTCGCCGCGCACAACGCGCACTGGCGGCTGCCCCCGGCCTCCACGCTGAAGATGCTCTTCGCGGACACCCTGCTCGACGATCCGGCCCTCCTGCCGAAGACGCGGGAGTACACGGTGAAGGACGAGGACCTCGCCGGCATGGGCGAGGGCAGCAGCCTCGTCGGCATCAAGGAGGACCTCAGCTACACGGTGCACGACCTGTGGCTCGGGGTCTTCCTGCGTTCGGGGAACGACGCGGTGCACGTACTGGCCTCGATGTACGGCGGTGTGCCGAAGACCGTCCAGGCCATGCAGGACCGCGCGGTGGAGCTCCAGGCGCTGGACACGCACGTGGTGTCGCCCGACGGGTACGACGCGCCCGAGCAGGTCTCCAGCGCGTACGACCTCTCGCTCTTCGCCCGTGACGGGCTCCAGAACCCGGACTTCCGGGAGTACTGCTCGACCGCCACCGCGCAGTTCCCCGGCGAGAAGAAGAAGGGCAAGAAGCGCGAGACCTTCGGCATCCAGAACACCAACCGCCTGCTCACCGGGGCCGACGGCGTCACCGCGTACAAGGGCATCGCGGGCGTCAAGAACGGCTACACCACGCACGCCGGCAACACGTTCACCGGCGTCGCCGAGCGCAACGGCAAGGTCCTCCTGGTCACCGTCATGCACCCGTCGTCCGAGGAGACGCACTCGGTGTACAAGGAGGCGGCCCGGCTCCTGGACTGGGGGTTCGCCGCGACCGGCAAGGTCACCCCGGTCGGTGAGCTGGTCCCGCCGAAGTCCGCGGTCACCGGCGACGGCGCGGACACCGAGGGCGCGGGCAAGGGCGCCGAGGCGGACAAGGCGGCCACGGACAAGGGCGGCCACGGACCGGACAAGGCGGCGCGGGCCGCGGCCACGACCGACGGCTCCAGCGGGGCCGGCATCGCGCTGGGCATCGTCGGCGGGGTGCTGGTCCTGCTGGCGGGCGGGGTGTTCCTGGTCAACCGGCGCTGGCCGCTGCCGGACCTGATGCGTCGCCGCCCCCGCCCGTGACGCGCCGGGCGGCGGGCGCGGGGTCCTCCTCCGCGTCCACCGCCGGGTCGTCCTCCTTGCCCGGCGTCGCCGTCCAGGCGGCGCAGAACAGCAGCAGCTTGGCCGTGAAGTTGATCCACAGCAGCAGGGCGATCGGCACCCCGAAGGCGCCGTACATGCTCTTCGACGCGACGCCCTTCATATAGCTGCCGAGCAGCAGCTTGAGCAGTTCGAACCCGACCGCGCCGAGCAGTGCGGCCACCATCAGCCGGCGGCGCGGCGGCTCGACGCCGGGCAGCAGCGTCAGCAGATAGAGCAGCAGCAGGAAGTCGGCGACGACGGCCACCAGCAGGGCGGCGATCCGCAGCAGCACCCCGCCCGCCCCGTTCTCGGGGATGTGGAGCAGGTCGGCGACCCAGCCCACGGCCACGGAGCCGACCGAGGAGATGGCGAGCGTCACCAGCGCCGCACCACCGAGACCGCACAGCAGCCCGGCGTCCTTGAGTTTGCGCAGGACCGGATTGCCCTCGTCCAGGTCGTCCCTCTCCCAGACGGCGCGCAGGCAGTCCCGCATCGAGCCGATCCAGCCGATACCGGTGAAGAGCAGCAGCGCACCGGCCACCAGACCGACCGTCCCCGCGTGGGCGACCAGGTTGTCGATGCCGAGCTGGTCGGAGATGCCGGGCACCTGCTCGGCGATCTTGTTCTCGATCGTGTTCAGCTGCTTGTCGGTCAGCAGTGCCGCACCGATCGCCGCGCCGACCGCGATCAGCGGGAAGAGCGCCAGGAAGCTGATGAACGTGATGGCCGCGGCCAGCCGGGTCCAGTGGACCCGCACCAGCGTCTCGTAACTGCGCCAGGCGTGCGTCTCCATCAGCCGGGAGACGAGTGGCCCGATGACGGGGAGTTTCTTCAGCCAGTCCATGGACCACGACTACCCCTCCGGCGCGCGAAAACCGAAGCCCGGTGGGAGGTACGGGAGATGACGGGGCCTCAATCACCCATTTCGGTGAGTGTTGTAACAAATCCCTCAAAGGTGTTATCCCGGGCGATACGGTCACCCTCATGTCTGTCGACACCGTGTCCCTGACCGGCTGGGGCCGCACCGCCCCGACGACCGCGCTGCGTTTCCGCCCCCGTAGTCACGAGGAGGCCGCGGCGACCGTGCTGGGCTGCGGGCCGCGCGGCTCGATCGCCCGGGGCCTGGGCCGGACGCACGGCGACGCGGCGCAGAACGCCGGGGGTTCGGTCCTCGACATGACGGGGCTCGACCGCGTCCGGACGATCGACGCGGCGGCCGGCCTGGTGGTCTGCGACGCGGGCACGACCCTGCACCGGCTGCGCGAGGTGATGCTGCCGCTCGGCTGGTTCCCGCCGGTGGTGCCCGGCGGGCGCTACGTCACGGTGGGCGGCGCGATCGGTTCGGACGCGCACGGCGACAACCACCGCGCGGCCGGCTCCTTCTCCCGCCACGTCACGGAGTTCGCGCTGCTCACGGCGGACGGCGAGGTGCGTACGGTGCGCCCGGGCACCCCGCTCTTCGACGCGACCGCCGGCGGTCTCGGCCTGACCGGGGTCATCCTCTCGGCCACGCTCCGGTTCCGGCCCGTCACCACGGCCCTGATGGCGGTCGACACGGAGCGGGCGGCCGGCCTGGACGACCTGCTGGCCCGGATGACGGGTGGCCACCGGCCCTACGAGTACGCCCGGATCGACCTCACCGCCCGGGGCCGGGCCACCGGCCGCGGCGTCCTGGTCCGCGCGGACCACGTCCCGGTACAGGCGCTCCCGGCGCACGCCCGGCGCACGGCCCTCGCGCTCGGTCCGGCGCGCCGCCCGCTCGCACTGCCGCTGCTGCCCCGCCTCTTCGGCCGGCTGTCCGCCACCGCGCTGAACGAGATCGGCTACCGCTCCGCGCCCCGGTCGCGCACCGGTGAACTCCAGCCGCTCGACGCCTTCTTCCGCGCCCTGGACGCCCGGCCGCACAGCAATCGCGTCTCCCCCACCGGCGGCCGCATCCACTACGCGTTCCTCGTCGGGCACGGGCAGGAGGAGACGCTGCGCCGGATCGTCGGGCGCATCGCCCGCAGCCGCTGCCCGTCCTTCCGGGCGGTGCTCAGGCGGTGCGGTGACGGCGGCCCCGGCTGGCTGTCCTTCCCGGCGCCGGGCTGGCACCTCTCCCTCGATCTGCCGGCCGGCCTGCCAGGGCTCGCCCGCTTCCTCGACTCGCTGGACGAGGAGGTGGCGGCGGCGGGCGGCCGGGTCTCCCTGACCGAGGACGCCCGGCTGCGCCCCGGCGCGCTCGCCGCGATGTACCCGCGACTGCCCGACTTCCGGGCGCTGCGGGCCGAACTGGACCCGAACGGGGCGTTCCGCTCGGACCTGTCCCGCCGGCTGTCGCTGTAGACCCTCTTCCCCTGCAAGGAGCGTTCCCGTGAAGGATGCCTTCGGTGCCCCGCAGTCCCTGCTCGTCCTCGGCGGCACGTCGGAGATCGGGCTCGCCACCGCACGCCGGCTGATCGCCCACCGCACCCGCACGGTCTGGCTGGCCGGCCGGCCCTCACCCGCCCTGGAGGCGGCGGCGGAGGACCTGCGCCACCGGGGGGCGTACGTGCAGACCGTGGCGTTCGACGCGCTGGACACCGAGTCCCACGAGACGGTCCTGGGCAAGATCTTCACCGAGGGCGACATCGACATGGTGCTCCTCGCCTTCGGCATCCCGGGCGACCAGGAGCGCGACGAGGAGGAACCGCTCGCGGCGGTCCGGGTGGCGCAGACGAACTACACCGGCGCGGTCTCCGCCGGTCTGGTGTGCGCGGGCGCGCTCCAGGCGCAGGGGCACGGCTCGCTGGTGGTGCTGTCCTCGGTGGCCGGTGAGCGGGCCCGCCGCGCGGACTTCATCTACGGGTCGAGCAAGGCGGGCCTGGACGTCTTCACGCAGGGCCTCGGCGACGCGCTGCACGGCACGGGGGTGCACGTCATGGTGGTCCGCCCGGGGCTCGTGGTCCCGGACGCGGCGGCGGTGCGGGGGGCCGGGGGGCCACTGGCGGCGATCCCGTTCACCCGGACGCCGCTGGTGACGACGCCGGGCGCGGTGGCGGACGCGATCGTGACGGGGCTGCGGAGGCGCTCGGAGACGGTGTGGGTGCCGGGGGCGCTGCGCGGGGTGATGTCCGCGCTGCGGCACATGCCCCGGCCGCTGTTCCGGCGGCTGCCGGTGTGAAGCCCGCTACGGGTGCAGGGACGGGGCGTCCAGGGTGCTGCCGCTCTGCGCGGGGACGGCGGGGCCGGTGCCGCCCGCGCCGAACGGGAACTCGTTGATCTTGCGCCAGACGCGGTCCAGGCGGCCCTGCTCGTACAGCGCGAAGGAGCCGCAGATCCAGGACGCCTCGTAGTCGGCGAGCTCCTCGTACGCCCGGTCCATCGCCGCTTCGGGGATGTCGTGGGCGACGGTCACGTGCGGGTGGTACGGGAACTGGAGCTCGCGCACCAGGGGCCCGGAGGCGTCCCGTACCCGCTTCTGGAGCCAGGCGCAGGCCGAGGCGCCCTCGACCACCTGGACGAAGACGACCGGGGACAGCGGGCGGAAGGTGCCCGTGCCGGACAGCCGCATCGGGAAGGGGCGGCCGCCGGTCGCGATCGAGGCGAGGTGCGCCTCGATCGCGGGCAGGTCGGCCGCCTCGGCCTCGGTCGGCGGCAGGAGGGTGACGTGGGTGGGAATGCCGTGTGCGGCAGGGTCCCCGAAGCTCGCGCGGCGCTCCTGGAGCAGGCTGCCGTAGGGCTCCGGGACCGCGATCGAAACGCCGAGCGTTACGGTCCCCACGTCGTTCTCCTCAATCCTCGGTGGTCTGTTTTCAGCCACTGACGGCCACAGGCTTCACGCCGCAAGTGTGCCGCCTGTGAGCCCTCCGCCGCCAGGGTCCTTGGACTCAGTGCTTGGCGGGCAGAAGGCCCATCCGGTCGTAGGTGAGCGCCAGGGTCTCGGCGGCCACGGCCCGCGCCTTCTCGGCGCCCTCGGCCAGGATGGAGTCCAGCGTCTCGGGGTCGTCCAGATATTCCTGCGTGCGCGTGCGGAACGGTGTGACGAAGTCGACCACGACCTCGGCGAGGTCCGTCTTCAGCGCGCCGTAGCCCTTGCCCTCGTACTTCTGCTCCAGCTCGGGCACCGGCACCTCGGTGAGCGCCGAGTAGATGGTCAGCAGGTTGCTGACGCCGGGCTTCTCGGCCAGGTCGAAGCGGATCACCGTGTCGGTGTCGGTGACGGCGCTCTTCACCTTCTTGGCGGTGGCCTTCGGCTCGTCCAGGAGGTTGATCAGGCCCTTCGGGTTCGCCGTCGACTTGCTCATCTTCGAGGACGGGTCCTGGAGGTCGTAGATCTTCGCCGTCTCCTTGAGGATGTACGGGTCCGGGACGGTGAAGGTCTCGCCGTAGGCGCTGTTGAAGCGCTCGGCGAGATTACGGGTCAGCTCCAGGTGCTGGCGCTGGTCCTCGCCCACCGGGACCTGGTCGGCCTGGTAGAGCAGGATGTCGGCGACCATGAGCATCGGGTAGGTGAACAGGCCGACCGAGGTACGGTCGGCGCTGTGCCGGGCGGACTTGTCCTTGAACTGCGTCATGCGGGACGCCTCGCCGAACCCGGCCAGGCAGTTCATGACCCAGCCCAGCTGGGCGTGCTCGGGCACATGGCTCTGGATGAACAGCGTGCAGCGCTCGGGGTCGAGCCCGGCGGCCAGCAGCTGGGCGACGGCGAACCGGGTGTTGGCCCGCAGCTGCGCCGGGTCCTGGGCGACGGTGATCGCGTGCAGGTCGACCACCATGTAGAAGGCGTCGTGGGACTCCTGCAGGGCCACCCACTGGCGGACCGCGCCGAGGTAGTTGCCGAGGTGGAACGAGCCGGAGGTGGGCTGGATTCCGGAGAGCACGCGGGGACGTTCAGAGGCCATGGGCTCATTGTCTCAGGTGTGCGGCCCTTCCCGGGCAGCCGGTGGAGGAATCGCCCGGCGGGCTGCCGCGGCGGAAATCGCGGGCGCGCCGTGAACCGAAGGTTTCCTCGCGGACGAACCGACCGACGATACAAAGTGGGCCCAACACCGGCCCACGCCGCACGACGATCGGAGATCCCGTGTCGACCACGGAAAACGCCATCGCCTCCGCCGAGGCGCACAGCGCGCACAACTACCACCCGCTGCCCGTCGTCGTCGCCACGGCGGACGGGGCCTGGATGACCGATGTCGAGGGCCGCCGTTACCTCGACATGCTGGCCGGATACTCGGCACTCAATTTCGGCCACAACAACCGCCGGCTGATCGACGCGGCGCGGGCGCAGCTGGAGCGGGTGACGCTCACCTCCCGGGCCTTCCACCACGACCGGTTCGCCGACTTCTGCACACGCCTGGCGGAGCTGTGCGGCATGGAGATGGTGCTCCCGATGAACACCGGCGCCGAGGCCGTCGAGACGGCGGTGAAGACCGCCCGCAAATGGGGCTACCGGGTCAAGGGCGTCCCGGACGGCATGGCGAAGATCATCGTCGCCGCCGACAACTTCCACGGCCGCACGACCACGGTCATCAGCTTCTCCACGGACCCGGAGGCCCGCGCCGACTTCGGCCCGTACACACCGGGGTTCGAGATCGTGCCGTACGGGGATCTCACCGCGATGCGCGAGGCCATGACGGAGAACACCGTGGCCGTGCTGATCGAGCCGATCCAGGGCGAGGCGGGCGTGCTGGTGCCGCCGCCCGGCTATCTCGCCGGGGTGCGGGAGCTGACCCGCGAGCGGGACGTGCTGTTCATCGCGGACGAGATCCAGTCCGGTCTGGGCCGGACCGGGAAGACCTTCGCCTGCGAGCACGAGGGCGTCGTGCCGGACGTGTACCTGCTGGGCAAGGCGCTGGGCGGCGGAGTGGTGCCGGTGGCGGCCGTGGTGTCGTCGGCGGCGGTGCTCGGCGTGTACCGCCCCGGGGAGCACGGCTCGACGTTCGGCGGCAACCCGCTGGCCTGCGCGGTGGCGCTGGAGGTCATCGACATGCTGGGCACCGGCGAGTACCAGCAGCGCGCCGCCGAGCTGGGCGACCACCTCCACCACGAGCTGGGGCTCCTGGCGGGCGGGGGCGCGGTGCGGGCCGTACGGGGACGCGGGCTGTGGGCGGGCGTGGACATCGAGCCGGAGCTGGGCACGGGCCGGGAGATCTCCGAACGGCTGATGGAGCGCCGGGTCCTGGCGAAGGACACCCACGGCTCCACGATCCGGATCGCCCCGCCGCTGGTGATCGGCAAGGAGGACCTGGACTGGGGTCTGGAGCAGCTGCGGGAGGTCCTGCGGGGCTGATGCGGAGGGCCGGGCCCGTCGCCCGCGGGGCCGGCCGGGGCCGCCCGGCCCCTCAGCCGAGCACCCGCAGCAGTGCCTCCAGCGCGCCCGTCCACGCGCTGTCCGTCGGGGTGCCGTAGCCGATGACCAGCGCCTCGCGCTTCAGGTCGGCGTCCGGGTGGCGGTAGAAGGCCAGGCCCTCGACCGCGAGGCCCTGCCAGGCCGCCGCCCGGATCGCCTCGGCCTCGCCGCCCTCCGGGAGTTCGAGGACGGCGTGCAGCCCGGCGGCGATCCCGCTCACCCGGATCCGCGGCGCCCGCTCGGCCAGCGCCGCGACGAGCTGGTCGCGGCGGTTGCGGTAGCGCAGCCGCATGGACCGCACATGCCGGTCGTACGCCCCCGAGGCCATGAACTCCGCGAGCGTCAGCTGGTCCAGCGCGCCCGGCGCCCAGTCGCTCGCCCCCTTCGCCCCGGCGATCTCGGCAGCCAGGGCGCGCGGCACCACCATCCAGCCGAGCCGCAGCCCCGGGGCCAGCGACTTGCTGGCGGTGCCCAGGTAGACGACGCGTTCCGGGTCCAGGCCCTGGAGGGCGCCGACCGGCTGGCGGTCGTAGCGGAACTCGCCGTCGTAGTCGTCCTCCAGGATCAGCCCGCCGGTGGCCCGTGCCCAGTCGACGGCCGCCGCCCGGCGGTCCGGGTGGAGCGGGACCCCGGTGGGGAACTGGTGCGCCGGGGTCAGCAGGACCGCGCCCGCGTGGCGCAGGGTGTGCAGCTCGCCGGTCCGGGTGCCGTGCTCGTCGAGCGGCAGGCAGGGGATGCGCAGCCCGGCATCGGTGAGCAGGCGGGTGTGGACGCCCAGACCGTACGACTCGACGGCCACCTCCCGCACCCGGCGCCCGCGCAGCACCTTGCCGAGCAGCATCAGGCCGTGCACGAAGCCGGAGCAGACGATGATCCGGTCCGGGTCGGCGTACACCCCGCGCGCCCGGGCCAGATATTCGGCGAGGACGGTGCGCAGCTCGATCCGGCCGCGCGGGTCTCCGTAGCCGAAGGCGTCGTTCGGCGCGGCGGACAGGGCGCGCCGGGCGGCCTTCAGCCACTCGGCGCGCGGGAAGGTGGCCAGGTCCGGGGTGCCCGGCTTCAGGCTGTACGCCGGTGCGCCGCGCGGCGGCCTGGCGCGGGGAGGCGCGGCCGCCGCCGGGGGCCGGGGATCGGCGCGGCGGGCCACCCGGGTGCCGGAGCCCTGGCGGGCGGTGAGCCAGCCCTCGGCGACGAGCTCCGCGTAGGCGTCGGCAACGGTGTTGCGGGCGATGCCCAGGTCGGCGGCGAGGGTGCGGGAGGACGGCAGGCGGGTGCCGGGGGTCAGCCTGCCGGTGCGGACGGCTTCGCGGAGGGCGTCCATCAGGCCGGCCCGCAGACCGGTCGAGCCGGTCGGGTCGATATGGAGGTCGGCACCGAAAGTGGCCCAGGCATCTGTCATGGAAATGGACCATACCGCTGCGCCACTCCCCCCGTAGCGTTGAGGGCATGACGACGAACGAGAACAGCGCGAACACCTCCGGATACTGCCCCGAGCACACCCCGCGCCTGGCCTGGTCCCAGCACGCCCCCGACGTCTACAAGGCGATGGCCCGTCTGGACGCCGTCGCCCGCAAGGGCGTCGACCCGGTGATCGCCGAGCTGGTGAAGATCCGCGCCTCGCAGATCAACCACTGCGCGTTCTGCCTGGACATGCACACCAAGGACGCGCTCGCGGCGGGCGAGTCGCTGGAGCGGATCATCCAGCTCAGCGCGTGGGAGGAGTCGCAGCACTTCTACACGCCGAAGGAGATCGCCGCGATCGAGCTGACCGAGGCGGTGACCGTGCTGACCGACGGCTTCGTGCCCGACGAGGTGTACGCGCGGGCCGCGAAGCACTTCGGCGAGGAGGAGCTGGCCCACCTCATCGCCGCGATCATCACGATCAACGCGTGGAACCGGTTCGCCGTGTCCACCCGCATGGTGCCGGGCCACTACACGCCCGGCGACCACGGCTGAGCGGCCCGGTGACCGCTTCGGGCCTGCGGGCCCTGCACCACGGCCGCGCCCCAGGCGACCCGCTGGTCCTCCCCGGCCCGTGGGACGCCGCGAGCGCCCGTGTCTTCGCGGACGCCGGATTCCCCGCGCTCGCCACGCCGAGCGCGGGGGTCGCCGCGTCCCTGGGATACGAGGACGGCTCGACGCCCGCCGCCGAGATGTTCGCGGCGGTGGCGCGGATCGCCCGGTCCGTCCCCGTACCGGTCTCCGCCGATGTCGAGGCGGGCTACGGGCTGGCGCCCGGCGAGCTGGTGGAGCGGCTGCTCGCGGCCGGGGCCGTCGGCTGCAACCTGGAGGACACGGTGGACGGGGTCCTGCTGGACGCCGGCCGGCAGGCGGACCGGCTGGCCGGGGTGCGGGCGGCGGCCGGGGACGCGCTCTTCGTGAACGCCCGGATCGACACGTACGTCACGGGCGTCCCGGACGGGGTGGACCCTGCGGCGGAGACCTTGCGCCGGGCGCGGCTCTACGCGGCGGCGGGCGCGGACTGCCTGTACCCGATCATGGCCCCGCCCGAGGTGTTCGGGCCGCTGGCCGGCGCCCTGCCGGGGCTGCCGCTGAACGCGCTGGCCCGCCCGGACGGGCCGGGGCCGGGCCGCCTCGGTGAGCTGGGCGCGACCCGGATCACCTTCGGGCCGGGCCTCCAGCGCCGGGCCATGGCCGCGCTGCGGGAGATCGCGGCCGGACTCTGACCGCGTAACGAACACCACGCCCCCGGCAGCTCTGCGGCTGCCGGGGGCGTGTGCGTGACCCTGGGGGGTCTCAGATCAGGCCGAGCTCGCGGACCGCGTCGCGCTCCTCGGTGAGCTCCTTCACCGAGGCGTCGATGCGCGCCCGGGAGAACTCGTTGATGTCCAGGCCCTGGACGATCTCGTACGTGCCGTTCTTCGTGGTGACCGGGAAGGACGAGATGATGCCCTCGGGCACGCCGTAGGAGCCGTCCGACGGGATACCCATCGAGGTCCAGTCGCCCTCGGCGGTGCCGTTGACCCAGGTGTACACGTGGTCGATGGCGGCGTTGGCGGCGGAGGCGGCGGAGGACGCGCCACGGGCCTCGATGATCGCGGCGCCGCGCTTGGCGACGGTCGGGATGAAGGAGTCGGCCAGCCACGCCTCGTCGTCGACCAGCTCGGCGGCGTTCTTGCCGGCGACCTCGGCGTGGAAGATGTCCGGGTACTGGGTGGCCGAGTGGTTGCCCCAGATCGTCAGCTTCTTGATGTCGGAGACGGCGGCACCGGTCTTGGCGGCCAGCTGCGAGATCGCGCGGTTGTGGTCCAGGCGGGTCATCGCGGTGAAGCGCTCGGCCGGGACGTCCGGGGCGGCGGCCTGCGCGATGAGCGCGTTGGTGTTGGCCGGGTTGCCGACGACGAGGACCTTGATGTCGTCCGCGGCGTTGTCGTTGATCGCCTTGCCCTGCGGCTTGAAGATGCCGCCGTTGGCGGAGAGCAGGTCGCCGCGCTCCATGCCCTTGGTGCGGGGGCGGGCGCCGACGAGCAGGGCGACGTTCGCACCGTCGAAGCCGACGTTCGCGTCGTCGGTGATCTCGATGCCGCGCAGCAGCGGGAAGGCGCAGTCGTCGAGCTCCATCGCGGTGCCCTCGGCGGCCTTCAGCCCCTGGGGGATCTCCAGGAGGCGCAGGTTGACCGGCACGTCCGGGCCGAGCAGGTGGCCGGAGGCGATGCGGAAGAGCAGCGCGTAGCCGATCTGGCCGGCTGCGCCGGTCACGGTGACATTCACGGGAGTGCGGGTCATGGCGATCTCCGTTAGACAGCTGGCGGTCCGGGCTCCTGGCCCCTGGTGCGGGACATCTCCCTGAATCTTGATGTGAAGAGATATCCGTCGGCCAGGCTATCCGACCCGGAACCCCACGGCCGCCCGGCCCCCGTTGCCTGTCGGTCACACCATGGCGGAATGGTCACTTCCGTGCCACAGGGGACAGCCATCCCTTGAACGGGTGAGGGCTGTCAA
Source organism: Streptomyces sp. NPDC016469 (assembly GCF_040632905.1). Lineage (NCBI taxonomy): Bacteria > Bacillati > Actinomycetota > Actinomycetes > Kitasatosporales > Streptomycetaceae > Streptomyces > Streptomyces sp. NPDC016469. The sequence goes on along the minus strand of NZ_JBEYCQ010000008.1, from coordinate 195,113 downwards.
CAAGGCTGGACGCAGGACGGGGCAAGGCCGCTCGACCGCCGCTTCGGGAGCTTCGCGCTCCGGGTTGCCCCGCCTCCGGTGTCCGTCCCTTCTCGGGGGAGGGGACGGCCACCGGTCCTTCGGCTCCGGGTCAGCGGACCGTGAAGTGGACCGCGTCCTCCAGGAACGGGATGTCGAGCCACGGCTCCGGCTGCGCGACCAGCGCGAGCAGCACGATGAGGACGCCGAGCAGGCCGTACGTCACCAGATCGGTGAAGCGGGACCGCACCGCGAGCATGCCCACCGACCGGACGGTCACGCGCAGGACCGCGCCCAGGACGAGGCCGACGCCGATCAGTATCGTGCCGACGCGGAAGGCTTCCTCGAAGGGACTGGCCGCCACGATCAGCAGTCCGACGCCCGCCGTGCAGAGCACCGCGAGCAGCGGCCACTGCCGGGCCGGCGCCGGGGCGTCCCCGCCGGCCGCCCGCCCGCCGCCCTCGGGCCGAGCGGTGTCCCGGGTCAGCGAGAACCGCCGGGACCGCCGGGTGGTGGCGGCGCCGGTGTCGGGCGGCTCGGAGGAGACCGCCGTGGACCCGGTCGCGCCGGCCTCCTCCGTGGAGCCGGTGTCCGGACTCGTACCAGCACCCACGGGTCAGCCGGCGGAGACGGCCGCGGCGTCGCGCTCGGCGGCCTCGACCACGTTGACGAGCAGCTGGGCGCGGGTCATCGGGCCGACACCGCCCGGGTTCGGCGAGATCCAGGCGGCGACCTCGGCCACGCCGGGGTGGACGTCGCCGACGATCTTGCCGTTCTCGTCGCGGCTGACGCCGACGTCCAGGACGGCTGCGCCCGGCTTCACGTGCTCGGGCTTGATGATGTGCGGCACGCCCGCGGCGGCGACGATGATGTCGGCCTGCTTCAGGTGCGCGGCCAGGTCCCGGGTGCCGGTGTGGCACTGGGTCACCGTGGCGTTCTCCGACTTGCGGGTGAGCAGCAGTGGGATGGACCGCCCGATGGTGACGCCGCGTCCGACGACCACGACGTGGGCGCCGTTGATCTCGACGCCGTGGTGGCGCAGCAGCTGGACGACGCCCTGCGGGGTGCACGGCAGCGGGCCCGTCTCGTTGAGCACCAGGCGGCCGAGGTTCGTCGGGTGGAGGCCGTCGGCGTCCTTGGCCGGATCCATCAGTTCCAGGACGCGGTTGGTGTCGATCCCCTTGGGAAGGGGAAGCTGCACGATGTAGCCGGTGCAGGCGGGGTCGGCGTTGAGCTCGCGGACGACGGCCTCGATCTCCTCCTGCGTGGCGGTGTCGGGGAGTTCGCGCTGGATGGAGCCGATGCCGACCTGGGCGCAGTCCTTGTGCTTGCCGTTCACGTACCACCTGCTGCCCGGGTCGTCCCCGACCAGCAGGGTTCCCAGGCCGGGCGTGACGCCCCGGGCCTTGAGGGCCGCCACGCGGGCGGTCAGATCGGACTTGATCGCGGCTGCGGTGGCCTTGCCATCGAGAATCTGGGCAGTCATGGTCCCCATACTCCCGGATGACCCCGCCCTCGGACCAATCAGGTACCAGGCGTGGACGCAAGGTTGCACTTGGACAACTTCTTGGGCCGCGGCTGGACAAACGTACTAACCGCTTATAACGATGAGGGCCGCTGTGCCGCAGCAGTAACCGGGGGGCTGGACCGCTGACGTTTTCTCTTCCTCCGCGCGGCCGCACCGTCCCCGTACGTCTGTTGGAGGAACGCCCATGAGCTTCGGCGACCCGAACCCGAACAACCCCTACGGGCAGCAGCCCGGTCAGCCGCAGCCGGGCTACGGCTACCCCCAGGCCCCGCAGGGCGTGCCGCAGCAGGGCTACGGCTACCCGGCGGCCCCGCCGGTGCCGGGCGGCGACTACGGCCAGCAGCCCGGTTACGGTGCCCGCCCGCCGCTGGCGAGCTGGGGGCGCCGCGTCGGCGCGTACCTGCTCGACGTCCTCGTCCTCGGTGTCCCCTACGGCATCCTCATGGGCATCGGCGGTGCCGTGGGCGGCGGCGCGGGCGCCGGGATCATGGGCCTCGGCATCCTCCTGTTCGTCGGTGGCTTCCTCTTCAAGCTGTACAAGGAGGGCACGACCGGTCAGTGGATCGGCAAGAAGGCCCTCGGCATCAGCCTGCTGCGCGAGGCGGACGGCCGGCCGCTCGGCTTCGGCATGGCGTTCGTCCGTCAGATCGCCCACTTCCTGGACAGCATCGCCTGCTACCTCGGCTGGCTGTGGCCGCTGTGGGACTCCAAGAACCAGACGTTCGCGGACAAGGTCTGCTCCACCGTCGTGGTGCGCGTCGGCTGACCGGCCGTCGGACAGGCCCGAGGGCCGTAACCGCACGCGGATCGCGTGGGGTTACGGCCCTCGGTCGTACGGGGACTCGGACAGGCCCCCCGGCCGGCTCAGTGGAAGAAGTGCCGGGTGCCCGTGAAGTACATCGTCACGCCGGCCTTCTTCGCGGCCTCGACCGCCAGCTCGTCGCGGACCGAACCGCCCGGCTGGACCACGGCCTTGACGCCGGCCGCGGTCAGGATCTCCAGCCCGTCCGGGAAGGGGAAGAAGGCGTCGGACGCCGCGTAGGAGCCGGCGGCCCGCTCCTCGCCCGCGCGCTCGACGGCCAGCTTCGCGGAGTCGACCCGGTTGACCTGGCCCATGCCGACGCCGACCGAGGCGCCGCCCTTGGCGAGCAGGATGGCGTTGGACTTGACCGCCCGGCACGCCTTCCACGCGAAGGCCAGCTCCTTCAGCTCGTCGGCGGAGAGCGCGTCGCCCGTGGCGAGCGTCCAGTTGGCCGGGTCGTCGCCCTCGGCCTGGAGGCGGTCGGTGACCTGGAGCAGCGCGCCGCCGTCGATCGGCTTGACCTCGACCTCGGCGGACGGGGCCTCGGGGCAGCGGAGCACGCGGATGTTCTTCTTGCGGGACAGGATCTCGACCGCGCCGTCCTCGTACGCCGGGGCGACAATGACCTCGGTGAAGATCTCCGCGACCTGCTCGGCCATGGCGACGGTCACCGGGCGGTTGACGGCGATGACACCGCCGTACGCCGACAGCGGGTCGCAGGCGTGGGCGTTGCGGTGCGCCTCGGCGATGTCGTCGGCGATGGCGATGCCGCACGGGTTGGCGTGCTTGATGATCGCGACGCACGGCTCCGCGTGGTCGTACGCGGCACGCCGGGCGGCGTCGGTGTCCGTGTAGTTGTTGTACGACATCGCCTTGCCGTGCAGCTGCTCGGCGCCGGCCAGGCCGCCGGTGCCCGAGGTGTAGAGCGCGGCGGGCTGGTGCGGGTTCTCGCCGTAGCGCAGGACGTCCTGGCGCTCGTACGTCGCACCGAAGAAGTCCGGGAAGCCGGAGTCGTCGGCGGCGGCGTAGTCGGCGGCGAACCAGCCGGCGACGGCCACGTCGTAGGCGGCGGTGTGCTGGAACGCCTCGGCGGCGAGCCGCTTGCGGGCGGTCAGGTCGAAGCCGCCCGCCTCGACCGCGGCGAGCACGTCGGCGTAACGCTCCGGGCTGGTCACGACGGCCACGGAGGGGTGGTTCTTGGCGGCGGCGCGGACCATGGACGGGCCGCCGATGTCGATCTGCTCGACGCACTCGTCGGCGGTGGCGCCGGAGGCGACGGTCTCCTTGAACGGGTACAGGTTGACGACCACCAGGTCGAACGGCTCGACGCCCAGCTCGGCCAGCTGCTCGCGGTGCGCGTCGAGGCGCAGGTCGGCGAGGATGCCGGCGTGGACGCGGGGGTGCAGCGTCTTGACGCGGCCGTCGAGGCACTCGGGGAAGCCGGTCAGCTCCTCGACCTTGGTGACCGGGACACCGGCGGCGGCGATCTTTCCGGCGGTGGACCCGGTGGAGACCAGTTCGACACCCGCCTCGTGCAGGCCGCGGGCGAGGTCTTCGAGGCCCGTCTTGTCGTAGACGCTGACCAGGGCGCGGCGGATGGGCTTATTCTCCGACATGACCGAGATGAACCTTTCGTCCCTCAATGCGATAGCCGTCGCGGGCGAGCCGCCCCACGGCCTCGACGAGCAGCTTGCGCTCGACTTCCTTGATGCGTTCATGGAGGGCCGCTTCGCCCTCCGGGGTGTCCGCTTCGGTCACCTCGACCACGCCCTGCGCGATGATCGGACCGGTGTCGACGCCGTCGTCGACGAAGTGGACGGTGCACCCGGTGACCTTCACGCCGTACGCGAGCGCGTCACGCACGCCGTGGGCACCGGGAAAGCTGGGGAGCAGGGCCGGGTGGGTGTTGATGAACCGGCCGCCGAACCGGGCCAGGAACGCCTTGCCCACGATCTTCATGAACCCGGCGGACACCACGAGGTCCGGCCGGTGCGCGTCCGTCGCCTCGGCGAGCGCGGCGTCCCACTCCTCGCGGGTGGCGTGCTCCTTGACGCGGCACGTGAAGGTGGGGAGCCCGGCGCGCTCGGCCCGTTCCAGGCCGGCGATGCCGTCGCGGTCGGCGCCGACCGCGACGATCCGGGCGCCGAAGCCCTCGGGATCGTCACCGATCGCGTCGAGCAGGGCCTGGAGGTTCGTACCGGACCCGGAGACCAGGACGACCACACGGGCCGGGGCGGCGGGGGGAGGCGGGGAGGCCACGGCTGGGCCCTTTCTCGCGTGCGAGCGGTTCTGAGCGGCCGGCCCGCCACCACGGCACCGGGGCGGCGGCCTGCGATTTGTACGGTCGTACGAAAGAAACGCGCTCCCCCATACGGGGAACTCTACGAACGGGCCGACCGTCAGCAACGATACCGGCACCTCGCCGCGCCCCCGCCTGACGGGGGTGACGGACCCCCGCGCTCCCCGCTTTCGGCCCCTCCTCGCCGGAAGGTAGCGTCAGGGGCAGCGAACCGTCCGCCGGGCGGAAACGACGAGATGGGGAAGACGTTCACCACATGCCGGACCGACGCCGCCGCACCGCCTTCCGCCAGCCGCTGCCCGAGCGGGCCACCCTGCTGATGCGCGAGCGCTCCTCCTCGTCCTCGTCCTCGTCCGGCTCCTCCGGTTCTTCCGGTTCTTCCGAGGGCCGGAACGACGACAACCCCTTCGCGCCGCCGCCGGAGGGCCGGCCCGACCAGCCCTGGCAGCCGCGTCACCCGTCCGGCTCCACGAACGGTGACAGCGGCGACCGGCCCGAGGGCGGGCCGTCCGACGACCGGCCCGCGTGGGGCAGCCAGTGGAGCAGCCAACAGCCCGGCCGCCAGAACGGCTCCTTCGGCGGACGGCCCTCCGGTCCGGGCGGTCAGGAGAGGCCCCCGGCCGGCCCCCGCTGGGACCCGACCGACCCCATCCAGCGCCGCGCCCGCTACGCGCTGCTCTCCGGCATGTGGGCCTTCTTCTTCGCGATCTTCGACTTCTCGGAGATCGCCCTGCTGCTCGGCGCGCTCGCCACGTACTGGGCGGTCAGCGCGCTGCGCGCCAAGCCGAAGCCGCCCGCGGCGGGTGCCGGTGCGCCCGGCGGGGCGGCGAGCCCCGGAGCGCCGGATGCGCCGGAGGCGACAGGTCCGGCGCCGGACACGCTCGCGGCGCAGCGCGGGGGCCGGCAGCAGACCACGGCCGCGGTGAGCGGTCTGGTGACGGGCGTGGTCGCGCTGGCGATCGTCGCGACGACGTTCACGGTGCAGATGGTCTACCGCGACTACTACACGTGCGTGAACGACGCCCTGACCAAGTCGGGCCAGCTGACCTGCAACGACCTGCTCCCGAAGCCGCTGGAGCCCATCTTCGGCGTCAAGCGCTAGCCGACCCGGGGGACGCGTCGGTCTCCCGGGCGTGCCAGGGGTCGGTGGGCAGGAAGTCGTACGCGTCGAGGTCGGCCTCGTCGTCGCCGCCTTCGTCTTCGCCCTCGTCCCGGCCCTTGCCTTCGTCCTTGTCTTTGTCCTTCGCGGGTTCGGCCGGCTCGGGGGCGGGGGCGACGGCCTTGTGGGCCTTGCCCGCCTTCGCCGCGTTCTCCGTGTTTCCCGGCTCCGCCTTCTCCGCCGCCTCACCCTCCTCCGCCTTGCGCCCGCGCAGCCGCCAGGCCCGTAGCAGCAGGGCCGCGGGGACGCCGATGCCCGTGGTCCACGCAAGCGCCGCCGCCCCGGTGAGCCACCACACCGGACCGAAGTCCGCCAGGGCGCGCGTGCCCAGCGGTCCTCCGGCGGCCGCCGCCAGCAGCGCCGTGCCGAGCCCGCAGCCCGCCGCCCCCAGTGCGGTGGTGAGCGTGGTCTCCCAGAGACCCCACGCCTCGTCCCGTTCGCCGTCGTCCGGCACCGCCCTGCGTACGGTGAACCAGGCGACCGTCAGCGCCGCCGCCACCGGGACCGCCCCGGCCGCCCAGTTCAGCGGCGCGCCCGGACCGTGGGCGGGCATCGCGGCCAGCAGCGGGAAGTCGGGGACGGCCGGGGGGCCGGTGAAGGCCAGCGGGGTGACCGTCGACGCCGTGCCGAGGGCGAACCCGGGGCCCAGCCCGTACGCCGCGCCCCACACCGCCGCGTTCGGCACGAGTCCCAGCGCCAGCAGGAGCACGGCGATGCGGCCGCCCCAGTCGCCGGAGAGCCGGAGGAACGACTCCTGGACCGGTGCGCCGTGCCACACCAGGGCCGCCGCGACGAGCAGCGCGCCGCCACCCAGCAGCACCGCCGTCCCGGCCAGCGCCGCCCGGCCCACCGCGTCGGCCCCCCGCAGGAACCGGGTGCGCGCCATCGCCTCGTGCAGCCGCACCGGTGCCCAGGCCGGCGGCGGCCCGAGCGGGCGCCCGAGGGCCGTCCACACCCCGGCCGCCGCCGCGCCCGCCACGACCAGGGCGCCGGGAAGGAGCAGGGAGAGCGGGCGCGCGGACAGCGAAGCGCCGCGCGCGTAAAGGGCGACCGCGCCGCCGACCAGCAGATAGCCGCCCGTCACCAGGGCGAACGCGGCCCCGGGCGACGGGGCGCCGTGCCCCTCCTCGGGCTCCAGCACGTCCCTGGCCGCCCGGTGCACCAGCCAGACCGGCAGCACGGAGAGCAGCAGCGGGACGACGCCCATGGGCGCCGGGGCCCCGGTCAGCGTCTCGGTCCTGACCAGTTCGGCGCCGTGCGCGAGGAGCCAGAGGCCGGCCGCCGCGTGGAACGCCTCGCCCGGACCGCTGTCCGGGGCCGGTGAGCTGATCCAGAGCGCGGCGACGAGGACGGCGACGGAGCCCAGGCCGAGCCCGGCCGCGACGGCCCCGCGCAGCACCGCGGAGACCAGCACGGCGGGCCGCCCCCGCTCGTCCAGCGACAACGAGGAGCTGCGTTCGGTCACTTGGGTCACGCGGTCATGCTGCCAACGACACGCGCTCATTTCGTGTAACGGGCGAATAGCCGGGGTGTCGATCAATATACGTTTATGTACTTTTTCACCCGGTGCAGGCCGCGTGGGCGGCCCTCATGACGCAGAGCACGTCCGAGACCGCCGCCGCCCCTCCGCTGCCCTCGCCGAAGGAGCGGCGCAGGCTGCGGGAGGCCCTGTCGCTGACGGAGGAGCAGGTCGCGTCGGCCGTCGGCGTGACGCGGGCGACGGTGCGGGCCTGGGAGACGGGCCGCAGCACCCCGCGCGGCCGCAAGCGGGAGGCGTACGCCCGGCTGATCGGGGCGGGGACGGCGGCCGCGGCCGCCCCGGCACCCCCGCCGCCGGATCCTGACGAAGCCCCCGGGAGCGTCGCCGTGGCCGCCACCGAACCGGGAGAGGCCGTCGAGGCGGTCGAAGCTGTTGCGCCCGAGGTGCCCGAGGTGCCCGAGGTGCCCGAGGTACCCGAGGTACCCGAGGCACCCGAGGTGCCCCGGAGCGAGCCGGACGCCGGCCGCGCGGACGGCGCGCCCGCTGCCGCGTTCGACGCGTTGTACCGGTACGCCGCCGTGGCCCTCTTCCAGCAGACCTATCTGCTGACCGGGCAGCGCGCCCTGTCCCGCGCGGCCGTGGCCAAGGCGTTCGAGCTGGCCTGGGAGCGGTGGCCGGAGGTCGCGGTGGACCGGGACCCGGTCGGCTGGGTGCGGGCCGCCGCGTACGAGTACGCGATGTCCCCGTGGCGCCGGCTGAACCGGGAGCACCGCCGCCCCGACCCGCCGCCCGAGGCGCCGGCCTCGCGGGCGCTGCTCGACGCGCTGCTGGCCCTGCCCCCCTCGTACCGCCGCACACTGGTGCTGCACGACGGCGTGGGGCTGGGGCTCCCGGAGACCGCGGCGGAGACCGAAGCGAGCACCCGGGCGGCGGCCGGCCGGCTGGTGACCGCGCGGGCGGCCGTCGCCGAGCGGCTGCCCGAGATCGGGGAGCGCGACTCACCGGCCGAGCAGTCCGCGCTGATCCACGAGCGGCTGGGCACGCTCGCCCGCAGCCGGTCCGCCCCCTCGCTGCCGGTGCCGGAGCTGATCCGTACCGGCAGCGAACGCAAGGCGCAGCTGTGGGCCCGGACGGCCATCGCGTTCACCGTGCTGATCGTCGGGCTCACGCTGATCACCCTGGCGACGGCTCCCCGGAAGTACGAGACACCCCCGGCGCCCGCCCAGAAGGTCGGCGGGGTGCCGCCGGTCGGGGGCCCGCAGAAGCTGACGCCGCAGGACGTCGAGCTGCGGAAGAAACTCGGCGACGAGCTGTTCCACGGCCCGTCCCGGCTGGTGCCCGAGGCCGGCTGAACCGGTCCGGCGCACACGACGACGCGGGCCCGTCCCCCCGGTGAGGGGGACGGGCCCGCGTCGTACGTACGGTGACGCCCTGCCGCGCGAGCGCGGCCGCGGCGTCAGGCGCCGAGGATCTCGCGCGCCAGCTTGGCGGTCTCGGTCGGCGTCTTGCCGACCTTCACGCCGGCGGCCTCAAGGGCCTCCTTCTTGGCCTGCGCGGTGCCGGAGGAGCCGGAGACGATGGCGCCGGCGTGGCCCATGGTCTTGCCCTCGGGGGCGGTGAAGCCCGCGACGTAACCGACGACCGGCTTGGTGACGTTGGCCTTGATGAAGTCGGCCGCACGCTCCTCGGCGTCGCCGCCGATCTCGCCGATCATCACGATCAGGTCGGTCTCGGGGTCCGCCTCGAACGCCGCGAGGGCGTCGATGTGCGTGGTACCGATGACCGGGTCGCCACCGATGCCGACGGCGGACGAGAAGCCGATGTCGCGCAGCTCGTACATCATCTGGTAGGTCAGCGTGCCGGACTTGGACACGAGACCGATGCGGCCGGGCTTGGTGATGTCGCCCGGGATGATGCCGGCGTTGGACTGGCCGGGGGTGATCAGGCCGGGGCAGTTCGGGCCGATGATCCGGGTCTTGTTGCCCTTCGAGCCGGCGTACGCCCAGAAGGCGGCCGAGTCGTGGACGGCGATGCCCTCGGTGATCACGACGGCGAGCGGGATCTCGGCGTCGATCGCCTCGATGACGGCGGCCTTCGCGAAGGCCGGCGGCACGAAGAGGACGGACACGTCGGCGCCGGTCTTCTCCATCGCCTCGGCGACGGAGCCGAACACGGGGACCTCGGTGCCGTCGAAGTCGACGGTCGTGCCGGCCTTGCGCGGGTTGACGCCGCCGACGATGTTGGTGCCGTCGCCGAGCATGAGCTTGGTGTGCTTCATGCCCGTGGCGCCGGTCATCCCCTGGACGATGACCTTGCTGTCCTTGGTGAGGAAGATAGCCATGGTGGTCTGAGTCCCTCTTCCTTACTTCGCAGCCGCGGCGAGCTCGGCGGCCTTGTCGGCCGCGCCGTCCATGGTGTCCACGCGCTGGACCAGCGGGTGGTTGGCGTCGGAGAGGATCTTGCGACCCAGCTCCGCGTTGTTGCCGTCGAGACGGACGACGAGGGGCTTGGTGACGTCCTCGCCCTTCGACTTGAGCAGCTCCAGGGCCTGGACGATGCCATTGGCGACCTCGTCGCAGGCGGTGATGCCACCGAAGACGTTGACGAAGACGGACTTGACGTCCGAGTCGCCGAGGATGATCTCCAGGCCGTTCGCCATGACCTCGGCGGAGGCGCCGCCACCGATGTCGAGGAAGTTGGCGGGCTTCACGTTGCCGTGCTTCTCACCGGCGTACGCGACGACGTCCAGGGTCGACATGACCAGACCGGCGCCGTTGCCGATGATGCCGACCTCGCCGTCGAGCTTGACGTAGTTGAGGTTCTTGGCCTTGGCCGCGGCCTCGAGCGGGTTGGCCGCGGCCTTGTCCTCGAGGGCCTCGTGCTCCGGCTGGCGGAAGTCGGCGTTCTCGTCGAGCGAGACCTTGCCGTCCAGGGCCAGGATGCGGCCGTCCTTGGTCTTCACCAGCGGGTTCACCTCGACGAGGAGCGCGTCCTCGGCAACGAAGGTGTCCCACAGGGTGACCAGGGCCTCGGCGACACCCTCGGCCACGTCGGCCGGGAACTTCGCCTGGGCCACGATCTCGCGGGCCTTGACGATGTCGACGCCGTCGACGGCGTTGACCGGGACCTTCGCGAGGGCCTCGGGGGTCTTCTCCGCGACCTCCTCGATGTCCATGCCACCCTGCACCGAGGCCATGGCCAGGAAGGTGCGGTTGGTGCGGTCGAGCAGGTACGAGACGTAGTACTCCGCCTCGATCTCCGGCGACAGCTCGGCGATCATCACCTTGTGGACCGTGTGGCCCTTGATGTCCATGCCGAGGATGTCGGTCGCGCGGGCGACCGCCTCGTCGGCGTTCGCCGCCAGCTTGACGCCGCCGGCCTTGCCGCGGCCGCCGACCTTCACCTGCGCCTTGACGACCGACTTGCCGCCCAGCCGCTCGGTCGCCTCGCGGGCTGCCTCAGGCGTGTCGATGACTTCACCGGCCAGCACCGGTACACCGTGCTTGGCGAAGAGGTCCCTCGCCTGGTACTCGAACAGGTCCACGCGCGTCCGTCCCTTATCAATGGTCTCGCGGTTGGTTTTCTGCGTGGGCGTGCCGCGAGGGGCAACGTGACTGCGGTGTCACTAGGAAGGCGCACACGGTGACCGGATACGCGGCATGTCCATCTCGCAGGTTATCCCCGAGGCCGGTGTGACCCTAAATCGCAGATCACACCTGGGCGGTGATTACGGTCACAGAATCCCACTGGTGGGGGCGTTCTCCGGGTCCGGTATCGGCAGCGGGCGCTTCTCGATCGCGGCGGCCATGACGTCCGGGAAGAGGTCCGGCGTACAGGCGAAGGCGGGGGCGCCGAGGGCCGACAGCGCCGCCGCGTGGTCGCGGTCATAGGCCGGGGCGCCCTCGTCGGAGAGCGCGAGCAACGTCACGAACTGCACGCCCGACGCCTTCATCGCGGCGACCCGCTTCAGCATCTCGTTGCGGATGCCGCCCTCGTACAGGTCGCTGATGAGCACGACGACGGTGTCGGCCGGCCGGGTGATCCGGGACTGGCAGTAGGCCAGGGCGCGGTTGATGTCGGTGCCGCCGCCGAGCTGGGTGCCGAACAGGACGTCGACGGGGTCGTCCAGCTGGTCGGTGAGGTCGGCCACCGCCGTGTCGAAGACGACGAGCCGGGTACGCAGGGCGCGCATCGAGGCGAGCACGGCGCCGAAGACCGACGCGTAGACCACGGAGGCGGCCATCGAGCCCGACTGGTCGATGCAGAGGATGACGTCCTTCTTCACGGACTGGGCGGCCCGCCCGTAGCCGATGAGCCGTTCGGGGACGACCGTGCCGGCGCCGTCCTGGCCGGGGAGCTCCAGGTAGTTCTTGAGGTTGGCCCGGATGGTGCGGTTCCAGTCGATGTCGTGGTGGCGGGGGCGGGTGATCTTCGCCGACCGGTCGAGCGCGCCGGTGAGAGTGGCCCGGGTGCGGGTGGTGAGCCGCTTCTCCAGTTGCTCGACCACCTTGCGGACCACGGCGCGGGCGGTCTCCTTCGTCGTCTCGGGCATGGCCTTGTTGAGCGAGAGCAGCGTGCCGACGAGGTGGACGTCGGCCTCGACGGCCTCCAGCATCTCCGGTTCGAGCAGGAGCGCGGAGAGGCCGAGGCGGTCGATCGCGTCGCGCTGCATGACCTGGACGACGGAGCTGGGGAAGTACGTCCGGATGTCACCGAGCCAGCGGGCCACGGAGGGCGCAGAGGCGCCGAGCCCGGCCGAACGCCCGCCGCCGCTCCGGCCGCCGGGGCGTCCCCCGCTCTCGTAGAGCGCGGTGAGCGCCTGGTCCATCGCGGCGTCGCGCCCGGTCAGCCCGCGGCCGGTGCTCTGCTCACTGTCGGCGCCCAGCACCAGGCGCCAGCGGCGCAGCCGCTCGTCGTGGGCGGTCTCCGTGGTCGTGGGGCCCGTGGTCGTGGGTCCCGTGGTCGTGGGTCCCGTGGTCGTCGTCATGCCGTCTCCCCCAGGTGCGGGTCGTCGTGGTGGGCGGGGGCGCCGGGCGCCGTGGGCGCCGCTGTCGCGGACGGCTCGTCCAGGCCGAGGAGCAGGCGCAGGACCGGGACCACCGCGTCCGCGCGGGCTGCGTCCAGGACCGGCCCGAAGCCCGGGGCCGTGGCGCCCGCGCCCGCCGCGGAGCCGCCCCCCGTCGCCCCGGCGGGGGCCGGGCCGCGCCGGACGAGGTCGCCCAGGGTGCGCCGGACGGCCGGTTCGTACGCGGAGAACGTGCGCCGCAGCAGGGGCAGCACGTCGGTGAACGTGTCGGCGGGGACTCCGGTGAGCCAGGAGTCGACCAGGGCGAGCAGCCGTTCGTCGTGGACGAGGAGCATGCCGCCGCCCGCCGCCCCGCCGACGAAGCCCTCGATCCAGGCGGCGGCGTCGGCCGGCGGGGTGCCCGGGGAGAGGGCGAGGCCCATCAGCCGGGCGGCGGCGTCCTGGTCGAGGTGGCCGTCGTCCAGGAGCAGCCGGGCGGCCCGGCCCCGGATGACGCCCGCGACCGTGTCCCGGACGGTGAGCTTGTGCAGCACCGCGCGCCAGCGCGTCCGCAGCCCGTCCGCGCTCGAAGGGACGGCGCCGGCGAGCAGGCCGATCGCGGTGTGGACGCCGTCCACCTGGCGGCGCAGCGCCTCGGCCCCGTCGGCGTCGAGCCCGGTGCAGGCGGGGGGCAGGCCGACGCAGATCCGCTCCGCGAGCCCGGCCGCGACCTCGCCGAGTGCGGTGGTGTCCGTGGCGCGGACGTCCCCGTAGCGCAGGGTGCGGGCCAGGGCCGGGAGGGCGTCCGCGAGGTGGCCGACGTCGGCGTCGAGCGCGGCGCAGTCGGCGAGGGCCCGCATCACGACCGGCAGGGCGTCCGGCAGGTCGGCGAGCAGGCAGCGCTCGGCCAGCGCGGTGACGTCGGCGAGCGCGGTCGCGGCCAGGGCGTCCGACTCGGCGCGGGCGGTGGCGGCGGAGAGCACGGTGGTGCCCCAGACGCCCGCCTCGGCGACGCGCACGTACAGCTCGGGCTCCCAGCGCAGCCGCCAGCTCTCCCGGAAGGTGCCGGTGCTCCCCCGGCCCGCGGCCGGTTCGCCCCAGCCGATGCCGAGGAGGCGGAGCCGGTGCAGCAGGCGGCTGCGGGAGGAGTCGGTGTCCTTGCGCAGGTCGAGCTCGGTCTCCCGCTCGTCGGCCTCCGGCTTGAGCCGCAGGGTGCGCTGCTGCCGGGTCAGGTCGCGCTGGAGGGGGACGGCGGGGGCGGTGTCGGGGACCTCGCCGAGGGTGGTGCCGACGACGAGGCGGTCATGGACGAGCGCGAGCGGCACGTCGGAGCCCTCGCACATGACGGCCCGGATCGCGTCGGTCGTCTCGCTCAGCCCGGCGAGCGGCCGGCCGCGCATCGCGGCGAGCGTCTCGGCGAGCCGGACGGCCTCGATGGCGTGGGCGGACGACACGAACCGGTCCTCGTCGCGCAGGAGTCCGGCGACCTTCGTCATCCAGCGCTCGATCGGGCGGTCGGGGACGGCGAAGAGGTGCTCGTACCAGCCGGGCGACTCGATGCCCGCGCCGTATCCGCTGTGCCGGGCGAGTCTGCGGTGGGTCCAGGGCACCCAGGTCAGTTCGGCCTTGGCCTTGGGCAGGCCCTTCAGCAGGGCCCGGTCGGCGGTGAGCGTCGTACGCGTACGCAGGGCGGGAACGTGCCAGGCACCGCAGACCACGGCGAACTCGTCGCCGAACTCCTTCTTCGCCGAACGCAGCTGGATGCGCATGTACGCCTCGCGCGCCGCGTCCCGGGGATGTCCGCCGTCCCCGTACGCCTCGCGGAGCGCGGTCATCGCCTCGCCGAGCGCGGCGAACGCGGCGAGCGGTCCGGCCGCCGCACCGCTGCCGGGCACGCGGTGCTCGACCACGTCCTCCCACCAGCGCTCGGGGTCGTCGTACCCGGCGGTCTCGGCGAGCACCCGGATCGGGTCGACGGGGACGGGCTGTTCCCCGGCGGTGTCGTCCCGGTCCGTCTCCGCGCCGGCCTCCATGGCCAGCGAGTGCGCGGCGGGCAGGTCGATGAAGCGGACGGGCACGTCCCGCGCCAGGGCCCAGCGGATCGCGACCCACTCGGGGGAGAACTCGGCGAACGGCCAGAACGCCGCCCGGCCGGGGTCTTCCACCGCGTGGGCGAGCAGGGCGACCGGGGGCCGCATCTCCTCGTCGGCCGCGAGCGGCAGCAGCGCGTCGCCCTCGGGCGGGCCCTCGATGAGGACCGCCCGGGGGTTCGCGGTGTCGAGGGCGGCGCGGACGGCCCGGGCCGAGCCGGGGCCGTGGTGCCGCACCCCCAGCAGCAGCGGCCCCGGTCCACGGGTGTCGGTCATGCGGACGCCTCCCGGCAGGCGCGGTAGAAGTCCTTCCAGCCGTCCCGCTCGCGCACCACGGTCTCCAGGTACTCCTGCCAGATCACCCGGTCCGCCGCCGGGTCGCGGACGACCGCGCCGAGGATGCCGGCCGCGACGTCGCCCGGGCGCAGTACCCCGTCCCCGAAGTGGGCGGCGAGCGCGAGGCCGTTGGTGACGACGGAGATGGCCTCGGCCGTGGACAGCGTCCCCGAGGGGGACTTGAGCTTGGTGCGGCCGTCGGTGGTGACTCCGTCGCGCAGTTCGCGGAAGACCGTGACGACGCGGCGGATCTCGGCGAGGCCGTCGGGCGCGGGCGGCAGGTCGAGCGAGCGGCCGACCTGGTCGACTCGGCGGGAGACGATGTCGACCTCCGCCTCCGGGGTCGCGGGCAGCGGCAGGACCACGGTGTTGAACCGGCGGCGCAGCGCGCCGGACAGCTCGTTGACGCCCCGGTCGCGGTCGTTGGCGGTCGCGATGACGTTGAACCCGCGCACCGCCTGGACCTCCTGGCCCAGCTCGGGCAGGGGCAGGGTCTTCTCGGAGAGGATCGTGATCAGCGAGTCCTGCACATCGGCGGGGATGCGGGTCAGTTCCTCGATGCGGGCGGTCATGCCCTGGGCCATGGCGCGCATCAGGGGGCTGGGCACGAGCGCGTCGCGGCTGGGGCCGTGGGCGAGCAGCTGCGCGTAGTTCCACCCGTAGCGGACGGCTTCCTCCGGGGTGCCCGCCGTGCCCTGGACGAGCAGGGTCGAGTCACCGCTGACGGCGGCCGCCAGGTGCTCGGAGACCCAGGTCTTGGCGGTGCCGGGGACGCCGAGGAGCAGCAGGGCGCGGTCGGTGGCGAGCGTGGTGACGGCGACCTCGACGAGGCGGCGCGGGCCCACGTACTTGGGTGTGATGACGGTGCCGTCGGGCAGGGTGCCGCCGAGCAGATACGTCGCCACGGCCCAGGGCGACAGGCGCCAGCGCTCGGGCCTGGGCCGGTCGTCGGCCGCCGCGAGTGCCTTCAGCTCGTCGGCGAAGGCGTCCTCGGCATGCGGGCGCAGGGCCTCGCCTGTGCTTGCCTGGGTGGTTTCGGACACGGTCATGGATCCCCCTCCGGATCGGTCGCCGAGTCGGTCGGCCGGATGTGGTTCCACCGTGCACCATGGCACTGACAATTGACCTTTGCGCAGGTCAGGACGATTGTCAGTGGGGCCGCCTAACGTCGTTGGCATGCTGCTGACTGACGGGGGAGAACCCTTGGGCACCGCTGCCTCGGCCGCGCGCCCGACGATGGAGCAGGTGCTGTCCCTGGCTCCTGACGACGCCTCACGCAAGGCGGGGAGCAAGCTCGGTGCGGCCGGATCCTGGTCGGACACCGGTTGGGACGTGACGGGTGCGGTGTGGGGGCTGTGCAAGGGCAGTGGGAGCAAGCCGTACCGCACGGTGGTCGACACCACCGGCCCGGCGTACAAGTGCAGTTGCCCGAGCCGGAAGTTCCCGTGCAAGCACGCGCTGGGGCTGCTGCTGCTCCGGGCGTCCGACGACACGGCGGTGCCCGCCGGGACGCCGCCGGACTGGGCGCGGGAGTGGCTGGACGGCCGCCGCGCGCGGGCCGGTGCGAAGGCGCGGCCCGCCGGGGGTGACGGTGCGCCGGCCGGCCCCGCCGATCCGGAGGCCGCGCGCAAGCGGGCGGAGAAGCGCGCCGAGCGGATCGGGGGTGGCGCGCGGGAGTTGGAGCAGCGGCTCACCGACCTGCTGCGCGGCGGTCTCGGGGCGGCCGAGCAGTCGGGGTACGGGCTGTGGGAGGAGACGGCGGCCCGCATGGTCGACGCGCAGGCGCCCGGTCTCGCGGGCCGGGTGCGGGAGTTGGGTGCCGTCCCGGCGTCCGGTCCGGGCTGGCCGGTGCGGCTGCTGGAGGAGTGCGCGCTGCTGCATCTGCTGGACTCGGCGTGGCTGGGCCGCGACCGGCTGCCGCCCGCGCTCGCGGCCACGGTCCGTACGCGGGTGGGGCTGCCGGCCTCCCCGGAGGGCCCGCCGGTCCGCGACCGCTGGCTGGTCCTCGCCCAGTACGACACCCCCGAGGGCAAGATCGTCACCCGCCGCATCTGGCTGTACGGCGAGGAGTCGGGGCGCACGGCGCTGCTGCTGTCCTTCGGGGCGGCCGGCCGCTCCCCCGCCCAGGCCCTGCCCGTGGGCGTGACGATCGACGCCGAGCTGACGCCCCATCCGGGATCCGGCCGGCTCCGCGCCGAGCTGGGCGACCGCTTCGGCGTGCCCGAGCCCGCCGCCACGCCCCCGCCGGGTGTCACGGTCACCGGGGCGATCGCCGCGTACGGGCGGTCCCTGGGCGACGACCCGTGGCTGGAGTCCTGGCCGGTGACCCTGCGCGATGTCATACCCGTGCCGTCCCCGGACGGCTGGCAACTGGTGGACGCGGAGGGCCGGGAGGCCCTGCCGGTGACCCCTGCCGCTCTGAACCGGCCCTCGCTCTGGAAGCTCGTCGCCGTCTCGGGCGGGGCCCCGCTCACGGTCTTCGGCGAGTGCGGCCACCGGGGCTTCGATCCGCTGGCGGCGTGGTCGGCGGGGGACGCGCCCACCGCCTCCGGCGGCGTCGAGACCGTCACGCTCATCTGACTCCGTAGTCCGGCTCCCCAGGAGGGGCGATGACCCGTACGACCTCACCAGCCGCCACCCCGACAGCGGGCGCGGCCCCCACGCGCGGCGGGCTCGCCGACGCGCTCGCCTCCGTGCCGTGGGAGGAGCTGGTCACCTCGGCCCTGCTCGGCACGGACCGCCGGCCGCCCGGCGCTGCGTCCGGCGCCGGCCCGGACGGTGCTGCCGCCGCGCTGCTGGACGCCGCCGCGCTGCACACCGTGCGGCGGCGGGCGGGTCTGCTGCCCGCCGCCGCGTCCCCGCGCCCCGCCGAGGCGCCCGACGACCCCCGGCCGCCGCTGCCGGAAGCCGCCCGTGGCCGGCTGGCCCAGCTCCTGGCGGACCGGGCTGCGGGCTCCGGCGGCAGACGGGGCACGGCCCCGGACCTGACGGAGCTGATCCCGCAGTGGCTCGCCAGCGCCAACCTGCACGGTTACCGGGCGCCGGACTCCGCGCTGCCCGCGCTGCTGGACGCGGCCCGGGCCCGCACCGACCTGCGCCCGCAGACCCTGGAGTTCGCCGGGCCGCGCGGCCTGTGGCTGGCCGGGCTGAATCCGGAGTGGAAGTTCGCGCTGCGCGGCGCGTCCGGCAGCGCGCTGCTGCCCTCGCCGGACGACGCGGAGGCGGTGCGGCGGCTGTGGGAGGAGGGCCTGTTCGCGGAGCGGATCGCGTTGCTCGGGGCCGTACGGGCGCATGACGCGGCGGCGGCCCGCGCGCTGCTGGCCACCACGTGGCGGACCGAACGGGCCGAGGACCGGCTGATGTTCGTGGACTCGCTGCGTACCGGGCTGTCCGCCGCGGACGAGGAATTCCTGGAACAGGCGCTCGCCGACCGCAGCCGCAACGTCCGGGCGACGGCAGCCGAGTTGCTGTCCGCGCTGCCCGGTTCGGCGCTGGCCCGGCGGATGGCGGACCGGGCGCTGTCCTGCGTGAGCCCGGGGCTCACCGCCGACGAGCCGTTCGTCGCGGTGGAGGCGCCGCACGAGTGCGACGAGGCGATGCAGCGTGACGGGGTGGTGCCGCTCCCGCCGTCCGGCCGGGGCGAACGGTCCTGGTGGCTGGGGCAGTTGGTGGAGGCGACCCCGCTCGCCGTCTGGCCGGCACGGTTCGGGGGGCGTGGCGCGGAGGAGATCGTGGGCCTGCCCGTGGCGGACGGCTGGGGCGAGGAGCTGCACGCGGCCTGGTGCCGGGCCGCCGTCCGGCAGCGCGATGCCGCGTGGGCGCGGGCGTTGCTGGGCCCGCCGTCGACACCCCCGTCCAACGGCCCCGGTACGGCGTCGCTCGCCGAGCGGGCGAAGCTCCTGGCGGTGCTGCCCCCGGCGGAACGGGCCGTCTGGGTGGGGGATTTCGTCGCCGCGCACGGCTTGTCGGAGGCGTTCCAGCTGCTGGGGGTCTGCCCGGTCCCGTGGGCACCGCCGCTCGGCCGGGCCGTGGTCGACGCGCTCGACATCGCCAGGGACGCGGGCAGCTACCCGTGGAGCTTCAGCGGCGTCATGGGCCTGGCCGAACGCTGCCTGGACCCGGCCGAGGCGGCCCGCCTGGAGGTCCTGACCACCACCCCCGCCGAACCGGAGGACGCCTCCCCCGGTGCGAATGGCTACTGGACGGAGGCGTTCCAACGCCTGGTCTCCACGCTGCGCCTACGCGCCACGATGGACAGCGAGCTGTCCGGGTCTCCGGTCCGGTGACCCCGCTCCCCGGCCCCCGCCCCCTCGGCGCGGACCACCGCTTCCCGGGCGCCCGCGCCCGCACCGGCTCCGCCCGGGCACGGAGGCACCTCGCGAGGGCGGGGAGCAGGTGAGCGCCCGGCACCCGTGCCTGCGGCCGCCCCAGGGGCCCGGCCCGCCTCGGCGGCGGCCCGCCCGCGCGCGAGCGCCATGCGCGCAGGTCGCGGCACGGGGCGCTCCCGCGGCGGCCCCGGCGCACGCCCGGCAGGCCGGGCCCCGCTCGCACGGCCCAGCAACCCGGCCCCCGGGGTCCCTGGCCGGCGCCCCACGCCTCCGCCGGGCGGCGGACTGCCCGCGCGCGAGCGCCATGCGCGCAGGTCGCGGCTCGGGGAGCTCCCGCGGCCGGCCCAGCGCGCGCCCGGCAAGCCCGGCCCCCGCTCGCGCGGCCCGGAAACCCGTGCCCCGGGCCCCTGGCCGGGCCCCGGCGCCCCCGGCGCCCCCGGCGCCCTACGCCTCCGCCGGGTGGCGGACGTTCGCGTTGACCCAGTCGACGATCGCCGTCGTCGTCGCGCCCGGGGTGAAGATCTCCGCGACGCCCTGGTCCTTCAGGGGGGCGATGTCCGCTTCGGGGATGATGCCGCCGCCGAAGACCTTGATGTCCGCCGCGTCGCGGTCCTTCAGGAGTTCGATCACCTTGGCGAAGAGCGTGTTGTGCGCGCCGGAGAGGATCGAGAGGCCGATCGCGTCGGCGTCCTCCTGGATCGCCGTGTCCACGATCTGCTCGGGCGTCTGGTGCAGGCCGGTGTAGATGACCTCCATACCCGCGTCGCGCAGCGCCCGCGCGATCACCTTCGCCCCGCGGTCATGGCCGTCGAGGCCCGGCTTGGCCACCACCACACGGATCGGACCGGTCACACCCATCACTGCCTCCACATGCGTCTCCCGTGCCTGAAGGGCCGGGGATGTGAACGAACGTTATCCACAGCATCCCGCAAGCCGCCGTTTCGCGGTGGGCCGGGAGGGGGAAATCACACATGGGACATTGTTCACGGGCACCGGTTCCAGGGCGCGGTGATATCGCCGCGTGGGACCGGACGCCCGGGGAGCCGCATCGGGTCGCCGTATCACCGCGCCGTCAGCCGCACGGCACGGTGGTACGGGCCTCCGTCCGCACGGGCCGCCTCCGACACGGCGCCCCGCCCGGACCTCCGTCGGCGCGGCGCCCGTCCGGAGCAGGAGGCCGACCATGAAGACCCCCAGCCTGCCGTTCCCCGCCCCGCCGGCCGCACTGCTGAGAGCGACCGCCCTGGAGTTCGTCGTGCTCGCCGGGCACGCCTTGCTGTATCCCACGGGGATCACCGGTGAGCGCCACCCCGGCCGGGCGCCCGCCGCCGAGGGCCCCGAGCCGGCCCGAGCCGACATCGCGCCGGCCGACATCGCGCCCGCCGGCACGGCCGAGCGGCCACCGGTCGTCTTTCTTCACGGATTCATCGACAACCGCTCCGTCTTCGTCCTGCTGCGCCGCTCGCTGGCCCGGCACGGCTGGCTCCATCTGGAGTCGCTCAACTACTCCCCGCTGACCAGCGACATCCGTACGGCCGCCGAGCTGCTGGACCGGCACATCGAGGAGATCTGCGCCCGCACCGGCCACCACCGGGTGGACATCGTGGGCCACAGCCTCGGCGGCCTCATCGCGCGCTATTACGTACAGCGGCTGGCCGGTGACCGCCGGGTGCGCACCCTCGTCACGCTGGGCACACCGCACGCCGGGACCGCCGTCGCCCCGCTGGCCGGGGCGCTGCCCATCGTGCGGCAGATGCGCGAGGGCTCGGCCCCCGTGGAGGAGCTGCGGCTGCCCGCGCCCGGCTGCCGCACCCGGTTCGTCAGCTTCTGGAGCGAACTCGACCGGGTGATCGTCCCCGCCGAGGCGGCCTGCGTCGACCACCCGGACCTGGATGCGGTCAACGTACGCGTCACCGGCATCGGCCACCTCGCGCTGCCGGTGCACCCGGCGGTGGCGGCGGCCGTGCGCCAGGCGCTGGACGACGCGGAGCCCGCCCGGGAGGCACCCCGGACCGCGCCCGGGACCACCCCTTCCACCCCCGCCGCCTAAACCGAACAAACTTCGAACATAGAGCCAAGGCTCTGTGCGGGCGCCGTCGAAAGACGGCCGATTGCCCGTTTTCCCGGGCGCCCCGACGCCGTCGAAGATTGTCGACGGCGGATACCGCCGGGTACAGTCGCCGCCAGTTCTCCCGGGGTACCCCACGGCCCCGGAACCTGGTCCTGCTGCCGAGGCGAGAGAGAAGTTGGTGAACGACCAGCACCCCCACGCCGGGTATGCCGGATACGACGGCTACTCCACAGGCAGCTTCGAGACGGATCCGCTCTTCGGCTCCCTCCCCGGCACCGGCATCACCCACGACGGCGGCTATGACGCCTCGTACGACACCTCGCAGGGCTACGGCATCCCGTACACCGGCGGTGAGACGGGGTACGGCGGCTCGTACGACACCACCCAGTGGGACACGGGCGCGCACCACGGCTACCAGGCCCCGCCGCACGCGCAGTACGACGCCACCCAGTACGACGGAACGCCGCAGTACGACACCGCCACGGCCTGGCTGCCGACGGAGGCCTACGCCCCCGGCATCCCGTCCCAGGGCGGCGCCCCGGACTCCTCCGGCCAGTGGGACACCACCACCTGGACCGCAGCCGCGACCGCGTGGCCCTCCGACGACACGGGGACCTACGACACCGGCGTGTACGACGCCACCGCCTGGAACACCGGCGCCACGCCCGGGCCCGAAGAGCAAAATGTGCAAAGCCCGGCCGCCTCGAACGAAGCCGAACAGGCCGCCCCCTCGGAGACGTACGAGACCTACGCGTCGTACGACGGGCACGGCTCCCACGACTACGACCCGTACGAATCCCACCGCCGCGCCGCCGACGACGACGAGCCGGTCGGCGCCGCCGAGCCGCACCCCGATCTCGCCCCCGCCGAGCCCCGCCGCGGCGGTGGCCGCAGCCGCAGGCGTACCCCCGCGAAGCGTTCCGCACTCCTCACCGTCGCCGTTCCCTCCGCCTGCGTGATGAGCGTGGCCGGGATCGCCGCCGCCTCCGTGAGCGGCATGGGCGGGGACGAGACGAAGAAGGACGCGACCACCACCATGGCCGCCGCCGACCCCGGCACGGTCAAGCCGGTCGCGGCCAACAACGAACTGGACACCCAGCTCGCCAACCTCAGCGCCGACGCCGAGAACTTCGCGGACCGCGCCAGCCGCACCCAGGAACGCATCGACCTGAAGGAGCGGCAGGCCGCCGAGAGGAAGAGGCGCGAGGACGAGGCCGCCCGCAAGGAGGCCCTGCGCCCCAAGTTCGTGCTGCCGGTCAAGCAGCACGGGCTGAGCGCCTACTTCGGGCAGGCGGGCGTCAACTGGATGTCCGTGCACACGGGCATCGACTTCCCCGTCCAGTACGGCACCCCGGTGATGGCGGCGACCGACGGCACGGTCCGTACGCAGTACAACAGCGCCTACGGCAACATGGCCATCGTGACCATGGCCGACGGCACGGAGACCTGGTACTGCCACCTCAGCAGCACCCGTATCCGCTCGGGCCCGGTCAAGGCCGGTGACGTCATCGCGTACTCCGGGAGCTCCGGGAACTCGACCGGTCCGCACATGCACTTCGAGGTGCGGCCGGGCGGCGGCGCGGCGATCGACCCGCTGCCGTGGCTGCGCGGGCACGGGGTCAACCCGACCTGAGCGGGATGAACGACTGCGGCGGCCGGGGCCTCGGGGGCTCCGGCCGCCGCCGCGTTCTCAGAGCTTCTGCACCGGCGCGTACCGCAGGAGCAGCTTCTTGGGGCGGTCGTCGCCGAAGTCGACCGTGGCCTTCGCCTGGTCACCGACGCCCTCGACGGCCGTCACCGTGCCCAGGCCGAACTGGTCGTGCGTGACCCGGTCGCCCGCCACCAGGGTGATCGTCGGCTTGTCCGAGGTCCGCCGGGTCGCGAAGCCGGAGGGGCCGGAGCGGGCGCGGGAGGCGGAGAGCGACGAGGTGATGCCCGAGGTGGGGCCCGCCGGGGCGGCCATCGGGCCCTTCCGCTTCCAGTCCAGGTGCTGGTCCGGGATCTCCTCCAGGAACCGCGACGGCGGGTTGTACGAGGGCTGGCCCCAGGCGCTGCGCATGGCGGCCCGGGTCAGATACAGCCGCTCGCGGGCGCGGGTGATGCCGACGTACGCGAGGCGGCGCTCCTCCTCCAGCTCCTTGACCTGGCCGAGCGCCCGCATGTGCGGGAAGACGCCGTCCTCCATGCCGGTCAGGAAGACGACCGGGAATTCGAGGCCCTTCGCGGTGTGCAGGGTCATCAGCGTGATGACGCCGGAGCCGTCGGTGTCCTCGTCGGGGATCTGGTCGGAGTCGGCGACGAGCGCGACCTGCTCCAGGAACTCCGCGAGCGTGCCCGCGCCCTCCTCCTCGCTCCGGTCCTGCTCGAATTCCAGGGCGACGGCGGCCAGCTCCTGGAGGTTCTCGATGCGGGTCTCGTCCTGCGGGTCGGTGGACGCCTGGAGCTCGGCGAGATAGCCCGTACGCTCCAGGACCGCTTCCAGCACCACGGCGGGCCCGGCGCCGGACTCCACGACCGTGCGCAGCTCCTCCATCAGCGTGTTGAACCGCTTCACGGCGTTGGCGGAGCGGGCGGCCATGCCGTACGCCTCGTCCACGCGGCGCAGCGCCTGCGGGAAGGTGATCTTCTCCCGCAGCGAGAGCGCGTCGATCATGGCCTCGGCGCGGTCGCCGATGCCGCGCTTGGGGACGTTGAGGATGCGGCGGAGCGGGACGGTGTCCTCGGGGTTGGCGAGGACCCGCAGGTAGGCCAGGACGTCCCGGACCTCCTTGCGCTCGTAGAAGCGGACGCCGCCGACGACCTTGTAGGGCAGGCCGACGCGGATGAAGATCTCCTCGAACACACGGGACTGCGCGTTCGTCCGGTAGAAGACGGCGACGTCGCCGGCCTTCGCGTCGCCCGCGTCGGTGAGGCGGTCGATCTCCTCGGCGACGAACTGCGCCTCGTCGTGCTCGGTGTCCGCGACGTAGCCCGTGATGCGGGCGCCGGTGCCGGCGTTGGTCCAGAGGTTCTTGGGGCGGCGGCTCTCGTTGCGCTCGATGACCGCGTTGGCGGCGGACAGGATCGTCTGGGTGGAGCGGTAGTTCTGCTCCAGGAGGATCGTCGTCGCGTCCGGGTAGTCCTCCTCGAACTGGAGGATGTTACGGATGGTCGCGCCCCGGAAGGCGTAGATCGACTGGTCCGCGTCCCCCACGACGCACAGCTCGGCGGGGGCGTTCTCGGGACCGGCCGGGCCGACCAGCTCGCGTACCAGCGTGTACTGGGCGTGGTTGGTGTCCTGGTACTCGTCCACGAGGACGTGCCGGAAGCGGCGGCGGTAGTGCTCGGCGACGTCGGGGAACGCCTGGAGCAGATGGACCGTCGTCATGATGATGTCGTCGAAGTCCAGCGCGTTGGCCTCGCGCAGCCGGGCCTGGTACATCGCGTACGCCTGGGCGAGCGTCTTCTCGAAGCCGTCGGCAGCCTGGCCCGCGAAGGTCTCCTCGTCGATGAGCTCGTTCTTGAGGTTGGAGACCTTGGCGGTGAAGGACTTCGGCGGGTAGCGCTTCGGGTCCAGCTCCAGGTCGCGGCAGACCAGGGCCATGAGCCGCTTGGAGTCGGCCGCGTCGTAGATCGAGAACGAGGACGTGAAGCCGAGCTTCTTCGACTCGCGGCGCAGGATGCGGACGCAGGCGCTGTGGAAGGTCATGACCCACATGGCGTTGGCCCGGGGCCCGACCAGCTGCTCGACGCGCTCCTTCATCTCACCGGCGGCCTTGTTGGTGAAGGTGATCGCCAGGATCTGGCCGGGGTGGACGCCCCGCTCGGCCAGCAGGTGCGCGATGCGGTGGGTGAGCACCCTGGTCTTGCCGGAGCCGGCACCGGCGACGATGAGCAGGGGCGACCCGGCGTGCACGACGGCGGCGCGCTGCTCGGTGTTCAGCCCGTCGAGCAGCGCCTCGGGGTCGATGACGGGGCGGTGCGCGCCGTCGCGGTAGTACGCGTCACGGACCGGCGGGGGCCCGTCGAACACGCCCGCGAACAGGTCCTCCGGCACCGCTTCGGGTGCGGAGTCCTCGGGGGGCGGCGGGGGCCCTTCCTCCTCGTGCTGGAGGCCGGCCAGGAAACTGTCGTCAAAGAGGCTGCTCATCGCTGTCCGAGTCTAAGGCGCCCGACTGACAGCGCGGCCCGCTCCGAGAAGGTCACGAAAATGTATCGGGCATATCGCACACCAACCTTCACAGCGGCCCCATGAGTTGGCTAGCGTGCACGTTCGGACGGCCCGTACCCCCAGAGGCGACCCACGCCGAACGTGCCTCCACGCCGAATCCGGGCCCGCCCGGAACCGGGGACCCACACGCAGCACCGGGGTGAATCGGTCCTCCCCCACCGGACCGTAGGGCAGCCTTCCGTTCCGCCCGAACCCGACAGCTAACCCGGTAGGCGGTCCACGGAAGGAGATGCCGGCCTTGGCGTCGCATCGCAAACCGCGCCCCCGGGTGCGCTCCACCATCCCCGCCGTCGGGCTGACCTCGGCCGCGCTGGCCTCGGTGACCCTGCTGTCCTCGCAGAGCGCGATGGCCGCGCCGACGCCGAAGCCGAGCATCGAGGAAGTCCAGAAGAAGGTGGACGACCTCTACCGGCAGGCCGGGAACGCGACCCAGAAGTACAACCAGGCCAAGGAGGCCACGGACAAGCAGCGGTCCAAGGTCGACACGCTGCTCGACGACGTGGCCAAGCGCACCGAGAAGCTGAACGACGCCCGCAGAACGCTGGGCAACTACGCCGCCGCCCAGTACCGCAACGGCGGCCTCGCACCGACCGCCACCTTCTTCCTCGCCGACGACCCGCAGTCGTTCTTCGACCAGACCCACCTCATGGACCGCATGGCCGAGCGCCAGCAGCAGGCGGTCACGGAGTTCCGTACGCAGCAGGCGAAGGCGTCCGAGCAGCGGGCCGAGGCCGTGGAGAGCCTGGAGACGCTGACCGAGTCGCAGGCCGCGCTGCGCACCAGCAAGGAGAACGTCCGGACGAAGCTGGCCGAGGCCCGGACGCTGCTCTCGAAGCTGACCGCCGAGGAGAAGGCGCGCCTGGCGGAGCTGGAGCGGAAGAAGGAGGCGGAGGCGAAGCGGAAGGCGGCGGAGCTGGCGAAGAAGCAGGCCGCCGCAAGGAAGGAGGCCGAGCGGAAGGCCGAGGAGTCGGGCGGCAGCGGTACGGAGACGGGCTCGGGCTCCGACGCCGGCTCCGGCAGCAGCGCGTCCACGAAGGCGGAGAAGGTCCTCGCGTTCGCCCGCGCCCAGATCGGCAAGCCGTACGTCTGGGGGGCGACCGGCCCCTCCTCGTACGACTGCTCGGGGCTGACGCAGGCGGCCTGGAAGGCGGCGGGCGTCGACATCCCGCGTACCACCTGGGACCAGGTGAATGTCGGCACCAGGATCGCCACGGCCGACCTGCAACCCGGTGACCTGGTGTTCTTCTACGACGACATCAGCCACGTCGGGATCTACAAGGGCGACGGAATGATGATCCACGCGCCGAAGCCCGGGGCGAACGTGCGCGAGGAGTCGATCTACTACATGCCGATCTACGGGAGTGTGCGCCCCGCCTGACCGCGGAAGGGGAGCCGGCCCGCGCGGGCCGGCTCTCCCGCGTACCGCCGCTCAGGTCCAGAGCGTGGCGATGAAGATGTTCGCCAGGGTCAGCGCGCCGACCGCCGCGAAGAACCCCTTCTCGACCTTCTCCTCGTCCCGCTTGACGTAGACGAGCCCCAGGATCACGACCAGGAACAGCAGCTTGATCCCGATCTTGACGTTGTTCACGGGGTGGTCGTCGGCCTGGTCCAGGCCGACCAGGGCGACGCCGGTGACGAGCATGGTGAGCGCGCCGTGCAGCATGCCGGGGACGAACCGGGCGGTGCCGGCCTTCATCGCCTTCATCTGGCCGAGGAAGCCGCCGAGCAGGGCGGCGATGCCGATGATGTGCAGGGCGACGACGAAATCGATGAGTACGCGCATGGTTCCGCACCCTAGAGCCCTCTCCCTGAACCGCTCCGGGCAGGGTGGGACCTACGGGCCGCTTGAATGATGAATGCACTTTTTGCCTGCTTCTGTGGCCCTTTTCCCGGTCACTCACGCTTCATAGGCGGTCATCCGGCGACAATGCCACGCCAAGAGCGGGCAATAACCGTCATGACGACACCTTCCCGTGACCTGGGATTAGCGTCCCTTCCCGGTGGCCGTGGACCAGGAACCGTCCTCGCCGGCCACCGGAGAAGCCCGCCGGTAGACCCCGCCGGGCCGTCGTACGGAAGGACGCCCGCCCCCGTGGCAGCGCATCGCAAACCCAGGCAGCGCCTCACCACCGCCTCCGCGGCCCGGACCGCGGCGACCCTCGCCGTCGCCGGAGCCGCGACGGCCGCCGTGCTGCCGGGAGCCGCGCACGCGGACCCCGCGCCCACCGCACGGCAGGTCAAGGCCCAGGTGGACCGGCTGTACCGGGAGGCGGAGGTCGCCACCGAGAAGTACAACGGCGCGAAGTCCGAGGCGACCGCCGCCGCCGAGTCGGTCGACGCCCTGCGCGACGAGGCCGCCCGCAGGACCGCGCGCCTCAACAGCGCCCGCGACGTGCTCGGCGCCTACGCCGCCGCGCAGTACCGGTCCGCCGGGATCGACCCCTCCGTGCAGCTGGCGCTCTCCTCCGACCCCGACCAGTACCTGCGCCGCGCCACCTACGCGGAGCAGGCGGGTGAACGCCGGGCCGCCGAGGTGCGCTCGGTGCGCCGCCAGGTCGCGGAGATCGCCCAGGTACGCGCCGAGGCGGCCGGGAAGCTCACCGAGCTGGCCGCCCGGCAGGCCGCCCTGAAGGAGCACCGGGCGACCGTCCGCGCCAAGCTGGCCGAGGCCCGCCGCCTGCTCGCCCGCCTCACCCCGGCCGAGCGCGCCTCCTACGACGCCTCCGAGAACGGGCGCGGGGCCGGCCACGCGGACCGGAGCGCACCGCGCGCCGCCGTCGCCGCGCCCAACGCCCGCGCCGCCCAGGCGGTCGCCTTCGCCTACAGCGCCCTGGGCAAGCCGTACGTGTGGGGCGCGACCGGGCCGGACTCCTTCGACTGTTCCGGGCTCACCCAGGCCGCCTGGCGCGCCGCCGGGGTCTCGCTGCCCCGGACCACGTACACCCAGATCAACGCCGGGCAGCGGGTCCCGCGCTCCCAGCTGGCCCCCGGGGACCTGGTGTTCTTCTATTCGGGCGTCAGCCATGTCGGCCTGTACATCGGGAACGGCCGGATGATCCACGCCCCGCGCCCCGGGGCCCCGGTCCGGATCGCGCCCATCGACGAAATGCCCTTCGCGGGGGCGACCCGGGTGGCATAGGCTCCGGCCTCTTGATCTCAACGGCCCGAAGGACACCCGAACATGCCGATGGACGCCGATGTCCAGACCCATGCCCGTACGCTCACGCTGCGCTCCCCGGACCATGTCCGCGTCGGGCCCTTCGTGATCCGCTACAACCCGAACTGGTCGCTGAAGTACGCCAACTACGCGATCCCGGACCAGGGCGCCGAGCCCACGCCCGGCGAACTCGACGCGCTCATAGCGGCGTTCCGCGAGCGGGACCGGATGCCCCGCCTGGAGTTCCTGCCCGGCTGGGCGCCCGCCGTCGAACCGGCCCTGCTCGCCGCCGGGTTCACCGTCGAGAACCGGGCCCCGATCCTCGCCTGCGCCCCCGGCGGCCTGGTGGAGCCGAAGCCGGTCGCGGACCTGGTCATGGCCGAGCCCGCCACCGACGCGGAGTTCGCCGCCGCCGCGCTCGTCCAGCACCTGGGCTACGGCGGGGAGGGCGAGCCGGAGGACGGCACGGCGGAGTGGCTGCGCAACGCGGCGGCGGGCGGCGGGGTCGCCGCGCTCGCCACGGTCGGCGGCGTACCGGCGGGCGCGGGCGGCTGCTCGGTCCCGGTGGACGGCCTCAGCGAGCTGGCGGGCCTGGCGGTCGGCACGGAGTTCCGCCGCCGGGGCATCGGCGCCGCACTCTCCGCACACCTGACGCGCACCGCGTTCGAGCGGGGCTGCCGGGTGGTGTGGCTGGAGCCGGGCGACGCCGACGTGGAACGGATCTACGTCTCCATCGGCTACCGCAGGATCGGCGAGAAGCTGAACATCTCGCTGGACCCGGCCTGATCCGAGAAAGCCCCTAGACCAGCCGTCGCGCCGTCGCCCAGCGGGTCAGTTCGTGGCGGTTGGAGAGCTGGAGCTTGCGCAGCACCGCCGAGACGTGGGACTCGACCGTCTTCACCGAGATGAACAGCTGCTTCGCGATCTCCTTGTACGCGTAGCCCCGGGCGATCAGCCGCAGGACCTCGCGTTCGCGCTGGGTCAGCCGGTCCAGGTCCTCGTCCACCGGGGGCGCGTCCGTGGAGGCGAAGGCGTCGAGGACGAAGCCGGCCAGGCGGGGCGAGAAGACCGCGTCGCCGTCCTGGACCCGGAAGACCGAGTCGACCAGGTCGGCGCCGGTGATCGTCTTGGTGACGTAGCCCCGGGCGCCGCCCCGGATGACGCCGATGACGTCCTCGGCGGCGTCCGACACGGAGAGCGCGAGGAAGCGCACCGGGTTCTCGGCGGCGCCCATCAGGGGTGCGCAGCGGCGCAGGACCTCGACGCCGCCGCCGCCGGGGAGGTGGACGTCGAGGAGGACGACCTCGGGGCGGGTCGCCGTGATGACGGTGACCGCCTGGTCGACGTCGGCCGCCTCGCCGACGACCTCGACGCCGGTCTCCTCGGTGCGGCCGATCTCGGCCTGTACGCCGGTGCGGAACATCCGGTGGTCGTCGACGAGTACGACTCGTACCCGGCGCTCCGGGTTCTCCTGGCCCCCGGCCGCCTCACTGGTCCCGTTCATCGCTCGTCCTCTCCATCTCAAGCTCGACCTCGGTGCCCCCGCCGGGCACCGAACGCAGCCGGGCCGTGCCGCCGTTGCGCTGCATCCGGCCGATGATCGATTCTCGTACGCCCATTCTGTCCCCCGGTACGGAGTCCAGGTCGAATCCCGGGCCCCGGTCGCGCACGGAGACGAAGACCGTGCGGCCCTCGACCTCCGCGTAGACCTGGACGGCGCCGCCCTCGCCACCGTACTTGGCGGCGTTGACCATCGCCTCGCGTGCGGCCTGCATCTGTGCGGCCAGCTTCTCGTCCAGCGGGCAGTCGCCGACGACGACGACCTCCAGCGGGACGCCGTGCTTGTCCTCGACCTCGGCGGCGGCCCGCTTGACGGCCTCGGCCAGCGTCGCCGGCTCGTCGTCCTCGTCCTTGCCGGTGCCCTCGGGGTTGTACAGCCAGTTGCGCAGCTCGCGTTCCTGGGCGCGGGCGAGCCGGCGGACCTCGCCGGCGTCGTCGGCGTTGCGCTGGATCAGGGTGAGGGTGTGCAGCACGGAGTCGTGGACGTGGGCGGCGACCTCGGCGCGTTCCTGGGCCCGGATGCGCATGAGGCGTTCCTCGGAGAGGTCCTGGGTCATGCGGACGAGGTAGGGGCCGGCGAGGAGCGCGATGCCGGTGAGCACGGCGATGGCGGCGGTGATGACGTTGCCGAGCTGGGCGGCGGAGCCGCGTACGACCATGAAGACGGCGAGCCCCAGGCCGACGAGGGCGACTCCGGCCAGGGCGCGGGCCAGTTGCAGCACGCGGCGGCGGCTGCCGACCTCCATCCAGCGGGCGCGGCGGGCGTTGTCGGCCTGGCGCCATACCAGGACGGAGCCGGCGCCGATGAGGAGGCTGGGCCAGATGTAGCGGTCGGCCTTGCTGCCCATGTCGACGTTGCCGACGAAGACGGCGGCGCCGACGAGCAGCGCGATGAGGGCGAAGACCTGGCCCTTGTCGGGTTTGCGGAGGCGGCGGGTGCCGTCGGGAGCGGTCTCGAAGACGGATTTGGGTCCCTCCACGCCGCCGACGCCGAGCGGGACCACGATCCAGAACACCGCGTACAGCAGGGCACCGAGGCCGTCCGCGAAGAACAGGCCGAGGAAGACGAACCGGAGCCAGGCGACCGGGAGTCCGAGGTGTCCGGCGAGTCCGCGCGCCACTCCGCCGAGGAGCCGGCCGTCGGCGCTGCGGTACAGCTTGCGCAGCGGGGGCTCCTCCGGGTCGGGGGCGTGGGAGCTTGCGGCTCGGGTGGTGGCGGCTGGCATGGTCCGATCGTCACATGCCCGTGCGGGTGGGGGCATCAGGGTCCGCCCCCGGTTCGACCCTGAGACGGCTGGGACGCGGGGGCGGGGCCCGGCGTCCCTGAGGGGCGGGCGGGCCAATATCAGGGACCGGCCAGGGTCGGGGCGGGTGCCGGTGGGGCCCGGGGGCCGTCACCATGGAGCCATGACCGTTCCCCAGGACGCGCCGCCCGGCGCCGCACCGCCGACCCCCGAGCCCGCTCCGCGCCTGCACCGCAGCCCGCGGCACAAGGTGGTGGCGGGGGTGTGCGGCGGGCTGGGCCGGTACTGCGACGTGGATCCGGTGATCTTCCGGATCGTGCTCGGGGTGCTGTCGGTGACCGGTGGCTTCGGGCTGATCTTCTACGGCTTCGCCTGGCTGCTGATCCCGGCGGAGGGCGAGGACGAGAACGAGGCGCGGCGGCTGCTGTCGGGGCGGGTCGAGCTGGCGTCGCTGAGCGCGGTGCTGTGCGCGCTGATCGGCTGCGGTCTCTTCCTGTCGATGCTGGGGAACGGCGGCACGCTGGCGTTCTCCGCCATGCTGTCGGTCGCGGTCCTCGGCTTCTCCATGTGGACGCAGGCGCGCAAGAAGGCCGATCCGGAGGACCCGCTGCACCAGGCGGCCGCGCAGGCGGCGTCGGAGGCACCGCCCGAGGTGAAGGCGCCGCCGACCCTGTCCGGGCCTTCCTGGTGGCGCGACCCGATCGTCAAGGACGGCACGACGGGACCGGTGGCCCTGGGCTACCTGTGGGGGCCGCCGGACACGGAGGTCGCCGGGGAGCCGCGCGGGGCGACGCCCGACGCGCCGTTCCGCCCGCCGCCGCCCCGGTCTCGCGAGGTGCGGGGGCCGCGGTCCATCGCCGGCCTGGCGTTCCTCGGCGCGCTGCTCGCGGGCGGCCTCGGTACGGGGCTCACCTGGGATTCCCACCCGCTGGGCACGACCCTGGAGGTCGGCCTGGCCGCCGCGCTCGGGGTGTTCGGCCTGGCGATGCTGGTCAGCGCGTTCGTCGGGCGGACCGGCTTCGGCACGCTGCTGCTGGCGATGATCACGTCCGGGCTGCTGGTGGGGGCCGCATCGCTGCCCAAGGACATCGGCACGGACTGGGTGCGCGAGGAGTGGCGCCCGGCGTCCGTCGCCGCCGTCCGGCCGTTGTACGCGATCGGCTCGGGCCAGGCCGAACTGGACCTGACCGGGATCACGGTGCCGAAGGGCGACACCGTACGGACCCGGGTGGAGGCCCGGGCGGGCCGGGTGCTCGTGCACGTCCCGCCGGAGGTCACCGTCCGGGTGCACGCGCGGACCCGGTTCGGCGCGCTCGTGGTGGTGGACGGCCGGCACAAGGGCGATCTGGACATCCGCGCCACGCAGGACCAGCGCAAGACGCTGTCGCCGGCCGAGGGCAGCACCCCGGGCGGCACGGTCGACCTGGATCTGGAAGTGGACTACGGACAGGTGGAGGTCAACCGTGCCGCGTCATGAGTTCCGGCCGGGCCGGGCCGTCACGGGCCTGGTGATGCTGGCCCTGGCCGCCGGATACGCGGCGGACGCGGCGGGCGCCTGGGACGCCCCGCCGCAGTTCTTCATCGCGCTGTTCGGCGGCGGTCTGTGGACGGCCGCGTGGGCGACCTGGATCGGCTACCGCATCCGCCGCCGGCGCGCCGCGAAGAGCGCGTCCACCGAGAGCGACGCGGCCCCGCCCAGCAGCAGCGGCAGCCACGCCATGAGGTAGATCAGGTCGTTGCCGAGGTAGTACGGGGAGACCTGCCAGCTGACGGTCAGCCACAGGCTCAGCGAGATGAGGGCGCCGCCGAGCGCGGCGATCCTCGTCCACAGGCCGAGGAGGGTGCCGATGCCCACGGCCAGCTCGCCGAGCGCGATCGCGTAACCGAAGCCGGAGGGGCTGTTCAGCGCCAGGTCGACCAGGCCGGGGATCGCGGCGGAGTCGCGGACGGCGTGCATCTGCTCGCCGATCGACCCGGGGCCGGTGGCGTGGAAGAACGCGCTGTCGGTGAGCTTGTCGAGCCCCGCGTACACGAAGGTGACGCCGAGGAAGAGCCGCAGCGGCAGCAGGGCGTGCTCCCGCGCCAGCTCCCGCAGGCTGCTGCCCTCGCCCTGGACCCGCCCCAGGCCCCGCCCGTTACCGCCGTACCCGTACATGCTGCTCCCGCCTTCCGCGGCCGTGCCGTCGCTGCGTCCGCCCGGTCGCAGCCACCGGGCCGTACGGCCCGTCACCCGACCTTACGTACGAACGCGGCGAAAGCGTTCAGCGCGGTCCGGGTTCGCGGAAAGGGGCCGGGTCAGTCGGTGACGTCGATGGCGACCGGGGCGGTCTCCGTGCCCGCGGCCGTCACGACCTGCACCTCGACCACGCCCGGCTCCACCTCCACCGGCACCGGCACGGTCAGCAGTGTGTCGGAGGGGTTCGCGAAGCCGCCGACGACCGGCACCAGCGGGACATGGACGTGCACGGTCCCGATCCGCACCACGACCCGGGCCAGCCGGTCCGGCGCCCCCGCGCCCGGCGGCACGAACCCGGCGCCCCGGATCTCGATGTCGTCCCCGGTCCGGATGGGCGCGTCGAGGTCGCCCGCCTCCCGGGACCGGACGACCGAGAGCACGACGGGCCGGCCGCCCTCGCCGTACTTCCCGGTGAAGTAGACGGCCGCCGACACCGCGACCAGGAGGGCGAGGCCCCACGGCAGGTCGGGCAGCTGCTCGGGCCTGCGTGCCAGGCGGACCGCGGCGAACACCACGGCGACCGTGGACACCAGCACGTACTGCACGTCCGTGAAGCCGCCGCGCCCCGAGTCGTCGGTGAGCAGGTCCGCCGCGCGCGGCCGGTCGGCGCGCAGCTTCTGGAGCCGCCCGGACAGCACCCGTACGCTCACCACCCGGCGCACGGCCACCGCCACGGCGCACACCAGCGCCAGCACGGCCACGATCCCGGCGCCGCGCGCCAGGTCCAGCCCCTCGATCAGCTCGTCGCGCCGGGCGTGCCCGGAGGCGGCCGCCAGTTCGAGGGCGAGGACGAGTACGGAGAACACGGCGAGCAGCACCCAGGACGCGGCGACCGCGCGGGAGGTGGAGAGCCGGTTGTCCTCGCCGATCAGCGGGGCGAGGAGGCCGCCGCGGGCCCGGTGGACGTGGGCGGCGGCGGTCAGCAGCCCGGCGGTGACCAGTCCGGCGACGAGTCCGGCGGTACGGGCATGGGTCCAGCCCGCCCCGATCGCGGTGGCGGCCTCGGTGAGGGCGAGGACGGCGAGGCCGCCCCAGACCACGACCAGGGTGCGCCGCCACACCCGGTACAGCCAGGCGTCCCCGGCCTCGCGGCCCCGGTCGGCCACCTCGCGCGCGGACTCGGTCAGCTCGTCGGAGACCCACTGCCGGGTCGCGGACGCCGACTGGGCGACCCCGGCGGGCAGCCCCTGTCCGGCGGCGAACTCGTCGCGCTTGGCCAGGAAGGCGGCCACCGCGCGCCGGTGACCCTGGCGCGCCCCGTGCGGGCAGTCCCCGCAGGTGCAGCCCCCGCCGTGCGCGCCCTGTCGTGCCTCGTCCAACGCCACGGAGAACGCCGCCCCTTCCCGCCCCTGTCGCCACCCCGGGGCGGCCAACTCGTCTGTGAACGCTGCGAATTGTGCCGTACGGGGTGGCGGGCTGCCGCATCGGGGCGCACCGGAGGGGCACCTTCGTCAGCGTGTTCGATACCTGCTCAGGCGCTGAGCACGAGGTAGGCCAGGCCGAACGTGCCCCGGTAGCCGCCGTAGTAGCCGGTGCGCCGCTCGTCCACAGCGGCGACGACCCCGTCGCGCAGGGGGTGGTCCGGGTGGGCCAGCGCCCAGCGCTCGCCCCGGCCGATGTTGGCGTGCGATTCGAAGAGGTCCCATTCGCGCGGGTCGGCGGCGGTCACCTGGAGCGCCCGGAGGCCCGCCGCCTCGGCCTGCCGGATCAGGTCGAGCAGCGAGCCGAAGTCGCCGGGTTCGGCGCCGAGCCCGGCCAGTGCCGCCTCGTCCGGCTCCCGCTCCCAGAAGCCCTCACCGAACAGGACCCGCCCGCCGGGCCGTACGGAAGCCCGCAGCGCGGCCAGGGCCTCGGCGGTCCCACCGGGCCAGGCGTGCGAGGCGCCGATGGACACGGCCAGGTCGTAGTCCTTCTCCGGCCACTCGGCGGCGGGGACCTCGTGGAACCGTACGCGTTCCGCGAGCCCTCGCTCCTCCGCGAGTGCCCGGCCGCGGGCGACGGCCTCCGGGTCGGTCTCGACGGCGTCCCCGGTGCTTCCGGGCGCGGACTCCACGAGGCGCATCAGCAGTTCGCCCCAGCCGCTGCCGAGGTCCGCGATCCGCGCGCCGGGCGGGGGTGCGCAGACGGCGATCAGCTGGGCGGCGTGCGCTTCGGAGAGCGGGGTGTTCCAGGTCAGGCGGTCGTTGTGGGCGGCGGACATCAGGGCGCGGATCTCATTGGATGGCATGGGGGCGGAGCCTGCCATGGGCGCCTTGGCGCCCGCCATGCGTTTTAGGGGGCGCGGCTGCTTGGGGTTCGCCTGCGGGGGTGGTGCGACCTGCGGGGGGTGCGCCTGCGGCGGGCCTGTTCCCCTACCCGCCCCTTCCCGTAACCGGGGCTCCGCCCCGGACCCCGCGCCTCAAACGCCGGCGGGGCTTGATTTCCGCGGCGGGGCTTGGTTTCCGCGGCGCGTCCCGGATACGGCGATGCCGCCGCCCGGTACTCGGGCGGCGGCATCGCCGCGGGCTGCGGGGAGGGTCACTCCCACTCGATGGTCCCCGGCGGCTTGCTCGTCACGTCGAGTACCACGCGGTTGACGTCGGCGACCTCGTTGGTGATGCGGGTGGAGATCTTCGCCAGGGTCTCGTACGGCAGCCGGGACCAGTCGGCGGTCATGGCGTCCTCGGAGGAGACCGGGCGCAGCACGATCGGGTGGCCGTAGGTGCGGCCGTCGCCCTGGACACCGACGCTGCGGACGTCCGCGAGCAGGACCACCGGGCACTGCCAGATGTCGCGGTCCAGGCCGGCGGCGGTCAGCACCTCGCGGGCGATGGCGTCGGCCTCGCGCAGCAGGTCGAGCCGGTCCTTGGTGACCTCGCCGACGATGCGGATGCCGAGACCGGGGCCGGGGAAGGGCTGGCGCTGGACGATCTCGTCCGGCAGGCCGAGCTCCTGGCCGACCATCCGGACCTCGTCCTTGAACAGCTGGCGCAGCGGCTCGACGAGCTCGAACTCGATGTCCTCGGGGAGCCCGCCCACGTTGTGGTGGGACTTGATGTTGGCGGTGCCGGTGCCGCCGCCGGACTCCACGACGTCCGGGTAGAGCGTGCCCTGGACGAGGAAGGCGACCTCGGGGCCGTCCTCCTGGAGGATCTCCAGCTGGGCCTGCTCGAAGACGCGGATGAACTCGCGTCCGATGATCTTCCGCTTCTCCTCCGGGTCGGACACGCCGGCCAGGGCGTCGAGGAAGCGCTTCTCGGCGTCGACCACCTTGAGCTTCGCGCCGGTCGCGGCGACGAAGTCCTTCTCGACCTGCTCGGTCTCGCCCTTGCGCATCAGGCCGTGGTCGACGTACACGCAGGTGAGCTGGGAGCCGATGGCCTTCTGGACGAGGGCGGCGGCGACGGCGGAGTCCACGCCGCCGGACAGGCCGCAGATGGCGCGC
Organism: Streptomyces sp. NPDC016469; assembly: GCF_040632905.1. Taxonomy (NCBI): domain Bacteria; kingdom Bacillati; phylum Actinomycetota; class Actinomycetes; order Kitasatosporales; family Streptomycetaceae; genus Streptomyces; species Streptomyces sp. NPDC016469. The sequence goes on along the minus strand of NZ_JBEYCQ010000008.1, from coordinate 158,166 downwards.
TTGTCACCGACCTGGGCGCGGATCGCGGCGACCTGCTCCTCGATCACGTTGCCCGTGGTCCAGGTGGGCTCGATGCCCGCGCCCCGGTACAGGAAGTGCTCCAGGACCTGCTGGCCGTGCGTGGAGTGCATGACCTCGGGGTGGTACTGGACGCCGTAGAGCTTCTTCTCGTCGTTCTCGAAGGCGGCGACCGGGACGACGTCCGTGGACGCGGTGACGGTGAAGCCCTCGGGGGCGGCGGAGCAGGCGTCGCCGTGCGACATCCACACCGACTGCTCGACCGGGGTGCCCTCGAAGAGCGTGGAACCGGCCTTGGAGACGGTCAGCGGGGTGCGGCCGTACTCGCGGGCGCCGTTGTCGTCCACGGTGCCGCCGAGCGTGGTCGCCATCAGCTGGAAGCCGTAGCACATACCGAAGACGGGGACCCCGGCCTCGAAGAGCGCGCGGTCGAGCGAGGGCGCGCCCTCGGCATAGACGGAGGAGGGTCCGCCGGAGAGGATGATCGCGCGGGGGTTCTTGGCCAGCATCTCGGCCACCGGCATCGTGGACGGCACGATCTCGCTGTAGACCCGGGCCTCACGGACGCGGCGGGCGATGAGCTGGGCGTACTGCGCGCCGAAGTCGACTACCAGGACCACGTCGGTGGTGGTGTCGGGGGCGGCGGGGGGTGCTGCTGGCACGGGCGGCCTTCCGGCGGTGGAGAGGGGTCGGTCCTCCAATTCTACCGGCGGCCGGAAGTGACCTGCCCCGGTCCGGGCCGCCGGTGCGAGGTGTGCGGCGTCTCACGATCCGGGCCGGGCGTGGGCCCGGCGGGCGCGAGGGTCCATACTGGCCCCATGCGTCAGCACACGACCTTCGTCTTTACCTATGGCATCCGGCCCGCCGGCTGCCATGGTCGTGCTGCTTGAGCAACTGACAAGCAACGTTCCAGGCGCCCCGGGCCGACAGGCCCGGGGCGTTCTGCGTTCCCGGCCCGTCCGGTCCGGGGGTGCCGCATCTCACCGGGAGACCGTCATGAGCAGCACCACCACCCCCGCCGCGAAGACCGCCGCCGAGGCGACCGGCGCCCGCACCGACGAGGCCGCTTCCCTGATCGGCGACGCCCGTACCCGTATCGATTCCCTGGACGACCGGATCATCGGGCTCGTCCAGGAGCGGATGGCGGTCTCGGCGGTGATCCAGGAGGCCCGGATGACGTCGGGCGGCCGCCGGGTCAACCTCTCCCGCGAGACGGAGATCCTGGTCCGCTACCGCGAGGCGCTGGGCAAGCCGGGCACCTCGCTGGCGATGACGCTCCTGGAGCTGTGCCGGGGCCGGGTCTGAGCGGCGTTTCCCCGCCGTATCCCAGTTCGGGCGGAGTCTCACCCGTACGGCGCGTGACCGGGCCCGGCGCGGCTTCGTTGGTCCCGGTGTCCGCGTCAGCCAGGGGCGGTGCTTCAGGAGAACCACACGTGGCTCCGCCGGGGTGCGTGGCGTACCGCGTGTACGCCGTGGGACCGCGCACCGGCGTCGTGACCGGTCGGCAGGGGACAGCAGTCCGGTCACTCGGAGGGACCGCCAGGTCGCTCCAGGGAAACGGCCGGCTCCGGGGACGCCCGGGGCCGGCCGTTTCTCCGTGTGCGGGGTCAGCGCGTGGCGCGCCGCCTCGACACGGTGAACAGGACGCCGCCCGCGAGCAGCGCGACGAGGGCCGCGCCGGACGCGGCGACGGCGATGGTCCCGGTGGAGGCGAGCGAGCCGTTCGTGTCACCGGAGCCGGAGCCCGTGGTGCCGGAGCCGGTCGTGCCGCTGGTGCCGTTGGTGCCGCTGGTGCCGGACGAGGACGAGCCGGAGCCGGTCGTGGCGCCGGTGTCGCCGGAGCCGCCCGTGGCCGTCGAGCCGCCGTCGGAGCCGCCCGTCGTGGCGTGCGAGTCCTCGCCGTTGAGCTCCACCCACGCCTTGTTGTTGGCGGGCTTCGGGTCGAAGGGCAGCGCGGGCGCCTGGAGGTGGGTGTTGCGGACGACGACCGCGCCGTTGCTGCCGGGGTCCGCCGAGACGAGCTTCAGCCGGAAGGGCAGGGCGAAGTCGGCGTCCTCCAGGACGGACATGGGCGTCGAGCAGAAGTAGCGCGGGGCCTTCTCCTGGTTCTCGCGGTACTCACCGGTCGCGGTCACGCCCCGGCAGGTGTCCGGCTTGGAGACGACGTAGCTGCCGTGGGGCACGGTGAAGTCGACGGTGGCGACGTCCTCGCCGGACCGGATGTACCCGACCCAGGCGGGGCCCTTGTTACGGAAGCCCAGCGTCACGTCGACGGTGTCCCCCGCCTTGCCCGCGGCCTGGTCGCCGTAGGCCGCGAAGTCGGCGGTGTTCGCCGTCCGGAAGTCGGCCTCCTGCTGGTTGTCCGTCGGGTCGAGGTCGGCCGAGCGGACGGCCGGGGCCTCGCGCAGGGCCAGCCTCGCGCCCTTGCCGGGGCTGAAGCGGGCGCCGGAGCGCAGCGCGGCGCGGGCGTCGGTGCCGTCCTCGTTGATCCGGTAGAGGAAGGTGTCGTAGAAGGCGCGCTCGGTGGCCCGCAGGGTGGGCGGCACTTCCAGCGTGTACGTGGCGCCGGGCTCGAAGCTGCCCGGGAAGGAGCAGAGCGCGGTGGACCAGGTGCCGGGGCCCATGCCCAGGTCCTCCTCGCTGTACTCGCAGTTCTGGTAGCGCTCGGTGAATTCCAGGCCGCGCGTGTTGCGCAGGGTGAGCAGGACGCCCTGGGCGGCGCGGGTGCCGTTGTTCGTGAAGGTGATGGGCACCGGCTGGCTGTCGCCGGGCTTGAGCTCCGTCTTCAGCGGCAGCGCCTTCATCGACAGGTCGGGCCCGCCGATCGACACGTGCGCGGTGAACGGCCGGAAGGTGGCGCCCTCCGCCTCTGCGGTGACCTCGATGGTGCCCGAGTCGCCGTCCTCGCTCCCCTGGGCGGCGCTGAGCTGGAGTTCGGCGAGGGTACTCAGGCCGGGCCGGATCCCGTAGTCGTGGCAGACGGCGGTGGTCCCGGTCCGCTCGCAGTCCAGGCTGCCGTCCTCGCCGAAGGAGACGTCCGCGACGCCCGCCAGCTTCCCGAAGTCGAAGCGGACGGTGTACTCCTCCGCGAAGTCTCCGTTCTCCTCGTCCTCGGACGGGTTGGTCACCGTGATGTCGAGGCTCGCCTTCTGCGGGGAGCCCGTGGCCGGATACGGGTGCAGGGCGGTCTCGGCCGGGCCGCCGATCGTGAACTCGGGGTCGGCCGCCTGCGCGGGGCTGCTCAGCGTGAGCAGACCGCCCGCCAGCAGACCGGCCGAGGCGACGATGCCCATCGCACGGCGGAACGGGGTCGTGCTTCTCATCTCGGGCCTTCGGGGTCGTCGGAAGCTGTGTGACCGCTGGGGCGGCGACAGCGGGTACGACCGGGGGCGAGCGGGAAAAGTTGCCCGAAAACAGATCACGGATCGGGCACGACAAGCGGAGTGATCCACCTCACATAAGAATTTCATCAGTACGAGGACAACCATCCGGGGGCCCGGCAGGTCATGCATGCGGAACACCGGTTGTCGTTTGCTGAACGACGGACCGGTTACAGCGTGAGGGGCTGCACTGGGAGGGGGGTGCAGCCCCTTCTGCTGTCCTCAGGCCCTTTCGGTCTTCTTCGACGGCATTGCGGGCATCCCCAGGAACGGCAGCCTGAGCGCGCCGAACGCCTCCTTCGGGACCGCCGGAGCCTGCGGCTCCACCGCCGCCAGCCGCTCGTATGCCTCGCCCTGCGCCGGGCGCGGGTCCGGCTCGCCCTTGTTCGGCCAGAACGACATGGCGCGCTCCGCCTGGGCGGTGATCGTCAGCGACGGGTTGACGCCGAGGTTCGCGGAGACCGCCGCGCCGTCGACCACCGAGATGCCCGGGTGCCCGAAGAGCCGGTGGTACGGGTCGATGACGCCCTCGTCCGCGTCGGCGCCGATCGGGCAGCCGCCGAGGAAGTGGGCGGTGAGCGGGGTGCCCATCAGCTCGCCGATGTTGGACCCCGGGAAGCCGTTGATCTCCTCGGCGAGCAGGGTCGCGCTCTGCGTCGCCTCTGCTATCTGCGTGGGGTTGGGCGCGCCGTGGCCCTGGCGGGCGGTGAGCAGGCCCTTGCCGATGCCGCGCGGTTTGCGGTAGGCGGTCAGGGAGTTGTCGAGCGACTGCATGACGAGCCCGATGATGACCCGCTCCGACCAGCGCCGGTTGGAGAGCGAGCGGGCGGCGATCGTGGGGTGCTTGACCAGGTTGCCGAGCCAGGCGCGGACCCGGTGGGCGCTGTAGGGGACCTGGACGATGGTCAGGCCGCCCATGGCGTTGGAGCCCTTGCCGTAGCGGACGGGCTCGATGTGGGTGTTGGCGTCGGGGTGGATGGACGAGGTGATGGCGACACCCTTGGTGAAGTCGGGCTTCGTGCCGTGCCTCTTGCGGTAGCGCCGGTCGGAGGTCTGGGCGCCGACCAGCCCCTCGGAGTTGGTACGGGTCAGCTCGCCGAGCCTCGCGGAGAGCCGGGGCAGCAGACCCTTGTCCTTCATCGTGTGCAGCAGGGTCTGGGTGCCGTACGTGCCCGCCGCGACGACCACCTTGCGGGCGCGCAGGGTCGTGGGCTTCGCCTTCTTCCGGCGGTCGGTGGGCACGGTGGCGACGCGGTAGCCGCCCTCGGGGTGGTCGGTGAGGGCGATGACGGAGGTCATGGGGTGGATGACCGCGCCGGCCTTCTCGGCGAGGTGCAGGTAGTTCTCGTTGAGGGTGTTCTTCGCGCCGTGCCGGCAGCCCGTCATGCACTCGCCGCACTCGGTGCACGCCTTGCGCGCCGGGCCCGCCCCGCCGAAGTACGGGTCCGGGACCGTCCCGCCGGGCTTCGCGCGCGCGGTGCCGTCCGCGTCCTCGCCGTCACCGAAGAAGACGCCGACCGGGGCGAGGTGGAAGGTGTCGCCGACGCCCATGGCCTCGGCGGCCGCCTTGAGGTGGACGTCGGACGGGGTGACCGTCGGGTTGAGCCGGACCCCGAGCATCCGCTTGGCCTGGTCGTAGTACGGCTTCAGCTCGTCCTGCCAGTCCGTGATGTGCGCCCACTGCCGGTCCTCGAAGAACGGCGCGGGCGGCACGTACAGCGTGTTGGCGTAGTTCAGCGAGCCCCCGCCCACCCCCGCACCGGCCAGGACCATCACCTTGCCGAGCAGGTGCACGCGCTGGATGCCGAAGAGCCCGAGGGCGGGCGCCCAGAGGTAGTTCTTCAGGTCCCAGGAGTTCTTCGGCAGGGTGCCCGGGGTGAAGCGGCGCCCGGCCTCCAGGACGCCGACCCGGTACCCCTTCTCGGTCAGCCGCAACGCCGAGACCGCGCCCCCGAAGCCGGACCCGACGACGATCACGTCGTAGTCGTACGCGGCGTCGTCGTCGGCCGCACCGGCCGGCCGGTCCTGATTCTGGGCAGGGCTGTCCTGGGACATGGCACTCCTCGGTACGAAAAGGACAGAAGTGGTGCGGGGGGGCGGCTCTCGATGGGGTCTCAGCGCAGGCGGAACGCCTTCATCGCCTTCAGGCTGCGGGTCATGAACGCCGCGTACTTCTCGTCGTCCATCCCGAACGACGGGGCGAGCGGGATCAGCCGCTGCTGGGCGACGGTCTGGGCCTCGGTGTACTTGAGGATGCCCTCGGAGCCGTGGCGCCGGCCGAGACCGGAGTCCTTCATGCCGCCCATCGGGGACTGCACGCTGCCGTACGCGGGGGCGTACCCCTCGTTGATGTTGACGGTGCCGGTGCGCAGCCGGGCGGCGATCCGGTGGCCGCGCCGGCCGTCCTTGGTCCAGACGCTCGAATTGAGGCCGTACGGGGTGGCGTTGGCCAGCTCCACGACCTCGTCCTCGTCGCGGAAGCGGTAGACGGAGACGACCGGGCCGAAGGTCTCCTCGGTGCAGACGGCCATGGGCGCCTCGACGCCGTCCAGGATCGTCGGCTCGTAGAAGAGCGGGCCGATGTCCGGGCGGGCGACCCCGCCGGCGACCAGCGTGGCGCCCTTCTCGACGGCCTCGGCGACATGCCGGCTGACGGTCTCCAGCTGCCGTTCGCCGACCAGCGAGCCCATGTCGGCGCCGTACGCGAGGGCGCTGCCGAGCCGCATCGCCCTGGTCCGGGCGGCGAACCGCTCCACGAAGTCGTCGGCGACCGACTCGTGGACGTACAGCCGCTCGATGGAGATGCAGAGCTGGCCGGCCGAGGAGAAGCAGGCGCGGACGGCGCCGGCGGCGGCCTTTTCCACGTCGGCGTCCGCCAGGACCAGCATGGCGTTCTTGCCGCCGAGTTCCAGGGACACGCCGACGAGCCGGGCCGCCGCGCCCTGGGCGACCTCGCGGCCGGTCCGGGTGGAGCCGGTGAACGAGACGTAGTCGGCGTGCTTGACGACCTCGGGGCCGACGACCGGCCCGTCACCGAGGACGACCTGGAAGACCTCGGCCGGGAGCCCCGCCTCGATCAGCAGGTCGCGCGCCCACAGGGCGGTGAGCGCGGTCTCGGTGTCGGGCTTCATCACCACCGCGTTGCCGGACACGAAGGCGGGCAGCGCGTCGCCGACGGACAGCTCCAGCGGGTAGTTCCAGGGGGCGATCTGGCCGACGACACCGCGCGGCTGACGGAGCTCGGTGACCTTGGTGAGCGTCGGCACGACCCCCGTGTGCCGCTTCGGCTTCAGATACGCGGACGCTTTGCGGCCGTAGTGCCGGGCGGCGACGGCGACCGCCTGGACCTCCTCGTGGGCGTGCAGCCGGGCCTTGCCGGTCTCCAGCTGGATGAGGTCGAGCACCTCGGACTGGCGGCTGATGACCAGGTCGTGAAAGCGCAGGAGCACGGCGGCCCTGGCCCGGACCGGCAGGGCGGCCCAGGCGGGCTGGGCGGCGCGGGCGCGGGCGAACGCGGCGGCCACGTCCTCGGGGGTGGACTCCGGCAGGTCGGCCAGCTTCTCGCCGGTGAACGGCGTGTGGTTGGCGGTGCGGCCGGAGCCGGTGACGCCGCGCGTCAGGCGGGCGACCACCTCGGGCGTCACGACATCGGCGGCCGTGCGCACGCCCGCGGGGGCGGCGGCCACGGGGTTGGTGCCGACCGTGCCGGCGGCGGGGGACGTGGGGGCCTGCGAGTCCGTCATGAGGGCGAGAGTACGTCGGCGGGAAGGCTTTGGGTACCCGTGGGTAACACCTTTTCACCGGCTCTCCCGGAGTCCCGCCACACCCCCGTCGACCCAGCCAGTGATCACTGGCGGCATAAGCCCTGATCAGGGGCTATCCGTCGGGGGACGCCAGCTGCGCAGGATCGCGTTGAACCGGTCGCGGGTGTTGTCCCAGTCGTCGGCGGGGCCCGTCATGTAGAGCGCGTACTCCGGGCCGCCGTCCTGCGCGAAGTACATCTGGTCGATGGCGTGCCGCGCCTCGCCGTTCTTCTCCGTCCAGGTGAACTCCCAGATGGAGCCGACGTGGTCGCGGTAGACGTTGCTGTTCAGTTCCAGCCGCTGGTAGTCCGGCAGCCGGGTGCTCAGCTGCTTCTCCAGTTCGACCATGTGGTCGTAGGGGTGGTCGAAATCGGGCGCCGGGTCGGTGCTGACCCGGAGGTAGGTCACGCCACCGTCGGGGGTGTAGTCGATGTTGGTCTCGTTCACCACGCGCTTCCAGCCCTCCGGCAGCAGGACGCTGAAGCCGGAGGGGTCCACGACGCGCTGCCAGCCGTCCGGCACCTGCTGCGTCGCGGTGTCCACCGACGGCGAGCCCGAGGGACTCGGCGTGGGCGTCGGGGCCGGTGTCGGCGTGACCGGTCCCGGGGTGCGGTTGCCGTGCGAGGCCGTGGAGCCGTCCTCGGTGCCGGCCGCCTCCGTGCGGTGCGCGTACAGCATCGCGGCGATCCCCGCGCCGCCCCCGAGCACCGCGGCCAGGACGACGACCAGGACCGCCGTGCGCCACCGGCTGCGGCGGGCGGCCGGGGCGGGGGCCGGTCCTGGCGCGGGCGGCACGGCGGGCCCGGGGTGGGGCAGCCGGGCGGTGCCCCCGCGCAGCATCTCCTCGGAGACGTGCTGCGTCGGGACGAACGCCTGGGCCGCCCGGGGCGCGCGGCCCTCCATGGCTTCCAGGAGCATCCGCTCGGTCTCCTCCGCCGTCGGGCGCTCGTCCGGCTCCTTGCGCAGCAGCGCGATGATGACGGGGGCGAGCGCCCCGGCCCGGGCGGGCGGCGGCGGCTCCTCGGTGACGACGGCCTGCATGGTCGATATGGGGGACGTCCGGCGGAACGGCGAGCGCCCCTCGACGGCCGTGTACAGCGTGGCGCCCAGGGACCAGAGGTCGGAGGCGGGGCCCGGGTCGCCGCCGCGTACCCGCTCGGGTGCCAGATAGTCGATGGAGCCGACGAGTTCACCGGTCCTGGTGATGGTGGAGTCGCCCTCGATCGCGGCGATCCCGAAGTCGGTGAGCAGGACCCGGCCGTCCCGGGCGAGCAGCACGTTGCCCGGCTTCACGTCCCGGTGCAGCACCCCGGCCCCGTGCGCGGCGCGCAGCGCGCCCAGCACGTGCAGCCCTATGCGGGCGGCCTCGCGGGCCTCGATCTCGCCGCCGGACTCCTTCGCCCGGTCGGCGAGCGACGGTCCGTCCACGTACTGCATGACGATCCACGGCCGGTTGTCGTACTCGACCACGTCATGGACGGTGACGACGCCGGGGTGGGTGATCCGGGCGGCGGCGCGGGCCTCCTTCTGGGTCCGCTGGTGCAGCACGATCCGGTCCGACTCGGCCACGTACAGCCCGGCGGTCAGCTCCTTGACGGCCACCGTGCGGTGCAGCACCTCGTCGTGGGCGCGCCACACCTTCCCCATGCCGCCGCGTCCGAGGACGTCGCCCAGCCGGTACCTCCCGGCCAGCAACAGCCCCGCTTCCGTGCTCTGTGATCGGTCCACCTGTGTCCCCCGTTGCTTCGGAAGACAGGTTACGGAGCGGACGCGCGGCCATGGAACCTCGCATCGCCCACGAGACCGCACTGTGATGCAGATCCCGTATGTCAGCCCGTCACGCGGTAGGACACGCTGGCCTGTTGGTAGATCTCGGTGATCCGGTCGCGTTCGTCCTCGGGGCCGATGACCTGGAGGATGTGGTACCGCCCGCCGACGAGCATGACGAGGTTCCGGACGTACACCTCCCGGCCGTTGGTGTCCTGCCAGGTGAACTGGCCCTCGGCCATGGCCTGTCGGCCGACGTCCGTACGCCGCAGGCCGCTCGCCGACGACCAGCTGGAGTCGCGGAACGGCTTCAGCTCCGGCTCCTTGTCCCGCTGGTAGTCGAGCGGGTCGCTGCCGTTGGCCTTCGCGGTGTCGCGGCCGGGGACGATGAGGACGCTGAACCCGTCGCTGCCGTAGCGGATCTGACGCTCCGCGTTGGCGGGGCTGCGCTGCCATCCCTTGGGCAGCCCGACCTCGAAGCCCTCGGCGTCCTTGCGCAGCGTGTACCCGGGGGCGAGCGCGGCGGCGGACCGGCTGGTCTGCGGCTTCTGCGCCCCGGACGAAGCGGGCGCGGACGGCTTCTTCGACGCGCTCGCCGTGGGCTCGGGCGTCGTGGACGCGGGTGGTGCGGAGGCGGCACGGGAGGGGGCGGCGCCGGTGCCCTCGTCCTCGCCGGACTTGGGCATGAACAGCACCGCGTACGCGATCGCCGCGACGAGTACCAGCATGATGAGGACGAGCAGGGTCCGGCCGAGCCGGCGCGGCTGGCCGCCCTGCCGCAGCGCGCGGGGTTCCCGTGGCTCGCGGGGCTCGCGGGGCCGGCGGGGCTCCTTGAGCCGGGGCTCGTGGTGCGTGACGGCGGTGCGGTCCACGGCGTCCCGGGTCTGCCGGTGCCGGGCGTGCGTCCCTCCGCCGCGCCGGAAGCGCCGCTTGCGGACGAGCTCGCCACGCCTGCGGACGACGGGGAGCCGGGTGGCGTCCTCCGCGGGCAGCGGAACGACGTCGAACCCGGCCTCCGGTTCCGGCGCCGACCGTACGAGGGAGCGCAGCCAGCCGCTCAGCTCCTCGACGTCCGGCCGCTCGGTGGGGTCCTGGCGCAGCAGCGACTCCACGACCGGCCGGAGCGGCCCGCACTCCTCGGCGAACGCGGGCGGTTCGCCGCACACCATCTGGACCAGCTCGGCCGCGTTGTCCTCGGGGTAGGGCGCGTGCCCCTGGACGGCGCGGAAGAGCAGCGCGCCGAGGGCCCACAGGTCGGTGGCGGGCCCGATGGGCGGCGCCAGCTGCCAGTTACCGTGCACGGGGCCGGCCTGCTCGGGCGCCCACCGCTCGGTGACCGCGCCGACCACGGCGATCCGTGCCTGCCGCGCCCGCTCGGCGGCGAGCGCGGTGGCGGGTCCGCGATACCCGGACGCGCCGGGGTCCTCGTCGTCCTCGTCGTCCCAGCGGCCGGAGGCGGCCCCGGGAGCCGGGGCGTCGGGCCCGTACGGCTCGTGGGCGTCCCGGCCGGGCGCCTCGGGGCCGTACGCCTCCCGGCCCGGGGGCGTGCCGCGGCGCGCGGCGTCGGCGCGGAGCGCGTCCCCGCCGGAGCCGCCCGCGGGAACGGGGCGCCCGGCGGCGGGTCCGTCGTCCCAGGTGCCGGTGAGGTGGAGGCGGCGGGGCGGCGGGCCGTCGTCCTCGTCGTCGTCCTCGTCGTCGTAGAGGCGGGCGTCGTACGGCCCCGGCGCGTCCGGGTCGCGCACCCAGCCGCCGGGCAGCTGCGGCAGTTCGGGGCGGGGGCGCGGCGGGGTGCCGGGGCGCGGCTCGTCCGGGCCGTCGTCGTACGCGTCGTCCCGCGCCGGCGGCAGGGCGCTCCAGGGCGCCGCGTCCGCGTCGTCATACGCGTCGTCGTCGTACGCGTCGTCGCGGGGGCGTCCCGGTGCGGCGGGGCCCGACGGCGCGGTGTCCCGTGCCCACTCGTCCCGGCCCGGCGGCAGCGCCGCCCCCCGGCGCTCCTCCTCGCCCCGGCGGACGGCGGCTCGGGTGCCCGCGCGGTACGCGGCGATCGCTCCGGCCCGGGCGCGCGCGGCGCTGTCCGCCCCGGGGGCGGGCACCGGCACCCCGGCGGGCGGCACCGGCCGGGGCTCGGGGCCCTCCTCGGAGCCGTACGGGCCCGGCTCGATCGCCGCCGGGCCCCGGGAGGCGGGCAGCAGGCCGGCGGGCGGCACGTACGGGCCGGTGGGGCCGGTCTCGACGGCGGGGCCGCCGAAGCCGTCCTCGGCCGGCTCCTCGTCGTCGGGGCGCGGCACCGGGCTGTAGCCGCACAGCGCCTCCTCGGCCGCCCCGGCGGCGAGTCCGGTCAGGACGACGCGCCCGTCGTCGCAGACGAGCACCGTGCGTACGGTGATGTTGCGGTGGGTCCAGCCGTGCGCGTGCAGCACGCGCAGCGCGGTGAGCACGTCGGAGCCGATCTCGGCGGCCCGGTACGGATTCAGCGGGCGCTCCGCGAGCAGCGCGGCGAGCGGGCGGGCGGCGACGAGTTCGCTCACTATCCACAGCGAGCCGGCCTCCGCGAACACGTCGAAGACCTGGTCCAGGCGCGGATGGTCGGGCACCTGGGCCGCCGCCTGGGCGGCCTCGATGGCGCGCCGCACGGCCGGGTCGGCGGGCCGCCGGGTGGTGCGCGGCGCGGCGGACGTCCGGCCGTCGCCCTCCAGGAACTCCGCGTCCACGACTTCGGGCAGCGGCACCTGACGGACCAGGACCTCCTGCCCGCTGTAGGTGTCGAAGGCCCGCGTCTCCGCGAGTTCGTACGCGTCGGACGGAGGCAGCGGAAGGCGGTAGCGGTCGGCGAGCACCCGACCCGCGTAGTCGTCCACGACGCCTCCCCAGAGCGCGCTGTCCCCCGGTCACAAAGACCGCACCGAATGGGTCGATCGCAGTCGCTTGCGGTGCAATTGACTGCGTGTTTCGGCTGCGTACGGTCTCCGGGCTCTCACCATACGTGGCAAGCGGCGACCGCGCGGCCGGGTCGGCGCAACCTGCGCCGCGCCCGCGCCGAATCCCGCCGCCGGCCGGCTAGTCGACCGGCTTGAACGAGTCGAACGCCGCCTTCCGCAGCGTCCGGCACTCCTTGCCCTCCCACTCGTCTGTCTTGCAGCTGATCATGATCGCGTAACCGTGGTCGCCGTCGACCTTGAAGCCCCGGTTGAGCACCCGGACCCGCTGCCCGTGCTGCTTGCGCTCGAACTGCCAGTCGGCGACGGTCGGATAGCCGTTGTACTGCACCTTCTGGATGCCCAGGTGGTGGTAGTCCGTGCTGGAGGCGGCGACCCCGCCCCGGGCGGAGTTCCACGAGGCGGCGGCGTCGTTGCCGGGCGACGAGGTGTAGTCGACCTGGAGGCGGGGAAAGCCGCCGTCCGCGTTGTAGATCGCGCCGGCGCCCTGGCCGGAGGTGGTGTCGAAGCGGAAGCCCTTGGGCATCGCGATGGAGAAGTGGAACCGCTTGTTGGTCACCGTGCGGTAGCCGGCGGGCACGGCGTCCTCGGCCTTGCCGCCCTTCTTCCCGTCCTCGCCCTGCTTGTCCGCGTCGTCGTCCTGGCCCTGGCCCTTGCCCTTGTCCTCGCCCTGGCCGGCGCCCTGCTCCTTGCCGCTGTCGCCCTGTGCGGCGTCGGAGGAGCCGTCCGAGGCGCTCGGCGACCCGGCGGGGGCGGAGGCGCCGGTGCCCTTCGCGCCGGAGTCGTCGGGCTTGTCGTCGCCGCCGAGCGTGAGCGCCAGCACCGTACCGAGGACCGCGAGCACGATGACGGCCGCGATGATCGCGAGGGTGCGGCGCGGGACCACGTCCGTGAGGGACGCCCGGGGCGCGGTGACCGGCGAGGAGGCCGGGCGCTGCGGCGGTACGGCCCCGGAGGGGGACGCGGCGCCGGGGGCGGGGGTCGGCCGGGCCGGGACGGGCGGTGCGGTGACGGGGGCGGCGGGCGTGGTCCGGGCGTTGCGCACGGAACGCAGCGCGCCGCGCAGCCGGTCGCGGGTGCCCTCGCCCGCGTCACCGGAGCCGGGCTCGGCGTCGGCGACGCCCTTGGGCAGCGCCATCACCTGCGTGGCGTCGGCGGGTGCCGGGGCGGGGCGCTCCGGCTGCTCGAAGGAGCTGATGACGTCGTTGAGCAGGGCACGCGCCCCGGCGTCGTCCAGCCGCTGTTCGGGGTCCCGGGTGAGCAGCCCGTAGATGACCTCCTCCAGCGGGCCCGCGTTCTTCGGCGGGTCCAGCGGCTCGGTCATGACGGCGGTCAGGGTCGCGATGGCGGAGCCCTTGTCGTACGGCGGGGAGCCCTCGACGCTCGCGTACAGCAGGCCGCCGAGCGACCACAGGTCGGCGGGCGGTCCCGGCTTGTGGCCGCGCGCCCGCTCCGGCGAGATGTAGGAGGGGGCGCCGACGAGCATGCCGGTGGAGGTGACCGACGGGTCGCCCTCGACCTGGGCGATCCCGAAGTCGGTCAGCACGACCCGGCCGTCCTCGGCGATCAGCACGTTGGACGGCTTCACGTCGCGGTGCAGGATGCCCTCGCGGTGCGCGGAGCGCAGCACGTCGAGGAGGGCGAGGCCGATCTCGGCCGCCCGTTTCGGCGTCAGGACACCGTCCTCGCGGACCGCCTCGGCCAGCGACTTGCCCTCGATGAGCTCCATGACGATCCACGGCCGGTCGTCCTCGTCCACGACGTCGTAGACCGTGACCGCGCCGTTGTTCCGGATGCGCGCGATCGCCTTGGCCTCGCGCAGCGTACGCGTGATGAGGCGGCGCTTCTCCTCCTCGTCGATGGCCGAGGGGAACCGCAGTTCCTTGACCGCCACCGTGCGGCCCAGGGTCTCGTCAATGGCACGCCAGACCGTGCCCATACCGCCCCGGCCGAGCACCTCCCCCAGCCGGTACCGCCCCGCCAGGAGACGTCCGTCCGTGTCCCCTTGGGGCTCCCGTGCCTGCTCCGCCTCCGACATGCGTCCCCTCTGCGATCAACCCGCCCTGGCAGAGCGTTCATTGTCCCCTACCCCGGGACCGGCCCCGGTGCCGGGTCCTGGTGGCCCTTCCGACACGCCGGAACCGGGGCTCCCGGAAGCGGAGTTCCGCCCGGCCCCGGCCTGATCCGGGGTCACAGCAGCGGCACGATGTCCGGTGCCCCCAGCCTGGCCGCGTCCGCCGTCAGGTCGTCCGGCTGGCGCTGCGACTCGCGTTCCGCCTCGACCCGCTTCTCGTAGTGCTCGACCTCGCGGTCGATCCGGCCGGCGTCCCAGCCGAGGACCGGCGCCATCAGCTCGGCGCAGAGCCGGGCGGAGCGGGTGCCCCGGTCGAAGGTCTCGATGGAGATCCGGGTGCGCCGGGTCAGTACGTCGTCCAGGTGACGCGCCCCCTCGTGCGAGGCGGCGTACACGATCTCGGCCTTCAGATAGTCGTCGGCGGCGGGCAGCGGATCGCCCAGCGCGGGGTCGGCGACGATCAGCTCCAGGACCTCCTCGGTCATCGAGCCGTACCGGTTGAGCAGGTGCTCCACCCGGGCGACATGGAGGCCGGTGCGGGCGGCGATCCTGGCGCGCGCGTTCCACAGGGCGCGGTAGCCCTCGGCGCCCATCAGCGGGATGTCCTCGGTGACGCAGTCGGCGACCCGCTGGTCGAGGGCGTGCACCGCCTCGTCCACGGCGTCCTTGGCCATCACCCGGTACGTCGTGTACTTGCCGCCCGCGACGACGACGAGGCCCGGCACCGGATGCGCGACGGTGTGCTCGCGAGACAGCTTGCTGGTGGCGTCCGACTCACCGGCCAGCAGGGGCCGCAGGCCCGCGTACACGCCCTCGACGTCGTCCCTGGTCAGGGGCGTCGACAGGACCGCGTTCACATGTTCCAGCAGGTAGTCGATGTCGGCGCTGGAGGCGGCCGGGTGGGCCTTGTCCAGGTCCCAGTCGGTGTCCGTGGTGCCGACGATCCAGTGCCGGCCCCAGGGGATGACGAAGAGCACGGACTTCTCGGTGCGCAGGATCAGGCCGGTCGAGGAGTGGATGCGGTCCTTGGGGACGACCAGGTGGATGCCCTTGGACGCCCGTACGTGGAACTGGCCGCGCTCGCCGATCAGCGACTGGGTGTCGTCGGTCCAGACGCCGGTGGCGTTGACCACCTGTTTGGCCCTGACCTCGTACTCACCGCCCGCCTCGACGTCCTCCACACGGGCGCCGACGACGCGCTCGCCCTCCCGGAGGAAGCCGGTCACCCGGGCCCGGTTCGCCACCTGCGCGCCGTAGGCGGACGCGGTGCGCACCAGGGTGGCGACATAGCGGGCGTCGTCCATCTGGGCGTCGTAGTACTGCAGGGCCCCCACCAGGGCCTCCCGCTTCAGGGCCGGCGCGACGCGCAGGGCCCGGCGGCGGGAGAGGTGGCGGTGCACGGGGAGGCCCCGGCCATGCCCCGAGGAGACCGACATCGCGTCGTACAGCGCGACGCCGGAACCGGCGTACAGCCGCTCCCAGCCCTTGTGCTGCAAGGGGTAGAGGAAGGGCACCGGCTTCACCAGGTGCGGGGCGAGCCGTTCGAGCAGCAGCCCGCGCTCCTTCAGCGCCTCCCTGACCAGGGCGAAGTCGAGCATCTCCAGATAGCGCAGGCCGCCGTGGATCAGCTTGCTCGACCTGCTCGACGTGCCGGATGCCCAGTCACGCGCCTCGACCAGACCGGTCGAGAGCCCTCTGGTGACCGCGTCCAGCGCCGTCCCGGCGCCGACCACGCCCGCTCCGACGACCAGCACGTCCAGTTCGCGTTCGGCCATGGCGGCCAGCGCCTCGGCGCGCTCCGCGGGTCCCAGTGTCGCTGTCCTCACCGCTGCCTCCCGGTTGCTCGGGGTGGTCCGGCACGGATCGCGGCCCCGACCATGCGTTCGGCGCCCGTGCCCACAGATCGATTCTGTCCGCGCTGCGCGACTTCAGCCACCGCCTGTGGACAACACCCCGACGACAAGGGCCTCACAATGCGACATATAGGTCATATTTACGCCTAACCTGACATAGCGCTGTCCACAGCGGTTGCGCTTTCTGTCTCCTGGTCTTAAGGGAAGGACGGCCCACCCAGTGCCTGCAGACCTCGCCGTCATCGGACTCGGTCACCTCGGCCTGCCTCTCGCCCAGGCCGCCGTCCACGCCGGTATCCAGACCATCGGCTACGACACCGACCCCCGGGCCTTCGCGGAGGTCGCGGCGGGCCGTGCCCCGGTCGAGGGATCGCTGCCGGCGTCCGACATCCGCCGCATGCTCTCGCTGGGCTTCCGGCCCACCACCGACCAGGCCGAGCTGGGCCGGGTCCGCACCGCCGTGATCTGCGCGCCCACCCCGCTCGGTCCCGACCGCACCCTCGACCTGAGCGCCGTCGCCGACGCGGCCCGCGCCCTGGCCGCCCGGCTGCGCCCGCACACCACCGTGCTCCTCGAATCGGCCGTGCCCCCCGGCACCACGGAGGGCTTCCTGCTCCCGATCCTGGAGGAGGGCTCGGGGCTGCGCGGCGGGCGCGACTTCCACCTCGCGCACTCCCCCAGCCGGCTCGACCCCGGCAACCGCACCCATGTCTACGCCAACACCCCCAAGGTCATCGGCGGCCTCACCCCCGCCTGCACCGAATCGGCCGCCGCCTTCTACGGCCGGCTCACCGACAAGGTGGTCCGGGCCCGGGGCACCCGCGAGGCCGAGATGACGAAGGTCCTGGAGACCAACTTCCGGTACGTCAACATCGCCCTGGTCAACGAGATGGCGATGCTCTGCCACGATCTGGGCGTCGACCTCTGGGACGTCATCCGGTGCGCCGAGACCAAGCCCTTCGGCTTCCAGCCCTTCCGCCCGGGCCCCGGCGTCGGTGGCCACGGCGCCCCGGTCGACCCGGGCCATCTCCCGTACCACCACCGCACCCCCGGCCCGCCGCTGCGAATGGTCTCGCTGGCGCAGGAGATCAACGAGCGGATGCCGCAGTACGTGATCCAGCGCTGCGCCACCCTCCTCAACGAACACGGGAAAGCGGTGCGCGGCGCGAGAATCCTCCTGCTCGGCGTCACCTACAAGCCGGACCTCGCCGACCAGGAGGCGTCGCCCGCCCGCGAGATCGCCACCCGGCTGATGGACATGGGCGCCCAGATCGGCTTCCACGACCCGCACGTCCTGGACTGGCGCGTCCGCCAACTCCCCGTCCCCCGCGCCGATTCGCTCTACGAGGCGGCCGCCGGCGCGGACCTCACGGTGCTGCTCCAGCACCACCGTACGTACGACCTCCAGGGCCTCGCCGTGAAGGCGCAGTTGCTCCTGGACACCCGGGGCGCGACCCCCGCCGGAGCCGCCCACCGGCTCTGATGACGGGCCCTCAGCCCAGTCCCCCCAAGGATTTCGGTGGGCCGATGTCGGAACCGACTGCTAGCCTGCGGCGTCACTCCTCGCACAGCAGTGCGTAGACGTCCCCAGGGGGAGAACCCAGCATGAGCCAGCCCGTACCACCGCCGAACCAGCCCTACGGCCAGCCCCAGGGCGGCAACCCGTTCGCCGGCCAGCAGCCCGGCGCCCCGTTCGGCGGCGGCCCCGCGCCGTTCACCCCGGCCCCGCCGGCCCGCAACAACATCGCGCTCGGTCTCGGCGCGGGCGTGGTCGCGGCCGTCGTCGGCGCGCTCATCTACGGCTTCATCCTGGGCAAGTCCGATCACCAGATCGGCTACATCGCGGTCGGCGTCGGATTCCTCGTCGGCTTCGCGGCGAGCAAGCTCGGCGGCGCGAACCCCGCCGTGACCGTCGTGAGCGCCCTGCTTTCCATCGGCGCCGTGTACCTCGGCCAGCTCGTGGGCATCTCGATCGCTCTCTCGGATTTTGCCCACGAGTCGGCGACCAGCATCTTCTTCGACCACTTCGGCGTCCTCACGGACGCGTACAGCGAGGCGGCCGACTTCAAGGACTACCTCTTCCTGGCCCTCGGCGCCGTCGGCGCCGTCGCCGGTGCGCGCAAGGGCGCGTAGCGAAACCCGGAGGGCCCGGACCGCGGCTGCGGTCCGGGCCCTCCGGCGTACGTACGAACGAACTCAGCGGCGGTGCTGGGAGTCCGCGACCGTCACCTCGACGCGCTGGAACTCCTTGAGGTCGCTGTAGCCCGTGGTGGCCATCGCCCGGCGCAGCGCGCCGAAGATGTTCATCGAGCCGTCCGGCGTGTGCGAGGGGCCGGTCAGGACCTCCTCGGTCGTCCCGACCGAGCCCAGGTCCACCAGCTTGCCGCGCGGCACGTCCTCGTGGACGGCCTCCATGCCCCAGTGCCGGCCCCGGCCCGGCGCGTCCGTCGCGCGGGCCAGCGGGGAGCCCATCATTACGGCGTCCGCGCCGCAGGCGATGGCCTTCGGCAGGTCGCCGGACCAGCCGACGCCGCCGTCCGCGATGACGTGCACGTACCGGCCGCCGGACTCGTCCATGTAGTCGCGGCGGGCACCGGCCACGTCGGCGACGGCGGTCGCCATCGGGACCTGGATGCCGAACACGTTGCGCGTGGTGTGCGCGGCGCCGCCGCCGAAGCCGACGAGGACACCGGCCGCGCCGGTACGCATCAGGTGCAGGGCGGCGGTGTACGTGGCGCAGCCGCCGACGATCACCGGGACGTCCAGCTCGTAGATGAACTGCTTCAGGTTCAGCGGCTCGGCCGCGCCCGAGACGTGCTCGGCGGAGACCGTGGTGCCGCGGATGACGAAGATGTCCACGCCCGCGTCGACCACGGCCTTGGAGAACTGGGCGGTGCGCTGCGGGGAGAGCGCGGCGGCGGTGACGACGCCGGAGTCGCGCACCTCCTTGATGCGCTGCCCGATCAGCTCCTCCTGGATCGGCGCGGAGTAGATCTCCTGGAGCCGGCGGGTCGCCGACTCGACGGGCATCTGCGCGATCTCGTCCAGCAGCGGCTGCGGGTCCTCGTGCCGGGTCCACAGCCCTTCCAGGTTGAGGACGCCGAGGCCGCCGAGCTCGCCGATGCGGATGGCGTGCTGCGGGGACACCACGGAGTCCATGGGGGCGGCCAGGAACGGCAGCTCGAAGCGGTAGGCGTCGATCTGCCAGGCGATCGAGACCTCCTTCGGGTCGCGGGTCCGGCGGCTCGGGACGACGGCGATGTCGTCGAATGCGTATGCCCGGCGGCCGCGCTTGCCGCGCCCGATCTCGATCTCAGTCACGATGTGTGGCCTTTCCCTCTGCGTCTGCGCTGTCCAGTATCCCCGACACACACCGGACCGGCGGCCGCATGGGGGTCGGAAGAAGGAGCGGGGCTGGGTGCGTGCAGCCGCAAGGCGGAGGATTGAGCCAACGCGGAGCGTTGGTGATTGACGACAACGCCGGAGGGGCCCCTCCCTGCTCGAGCGAAGCCGAGAGCTTGGGGGAGCGCGTGCCCAGCCCCGCGACGCCGCCCCCATGCGGCCGCCGGTCCAGGGGCGGCCCCGGGAACCCCGGTCCGCCCCTCACCTGCGCCGTCGCGCTACTTCTTGCTGTAGTTCGGTGCTTCGACCGTCATCTGGATGTCGTGCGGGTGGCTCTCCTTGAGGCCCGCCGAGGTGATCCGCACGAAGCGGCCCTTGCTCTCCATCTCGTCCACGGTCGCGGCGCCCACGTACCCCATGGTCTGGCGGAGGCCGCCGACGAGCTGGTGCAGCACGTTGGCGAGGGGGCCGCGGTAGGGCACCTGGCCCTCGATGCCCTCGGGGACGAGCTTGTCGTCCGAGGCCACCTCGGCCTGGAAGTACCGGTCCTTGGAGTAGGAGCGGCCCTGGCCGCGGGACTGCATCGCGCCCAGCGAGCCCATGCCCCGGTACGACTTGAACTGCTTGCCGTTGATGAACATCAGCTCGCCCGGGGACTCCTCGCAGCCCGCGAGGAGCGAACCCAGCATCACGCTGTCGGCGCCGGCGGCGAGCGCCTTGCCGATGTCGCCGGAATACTGGAGGCCGCCGTCGCCGATGACCGGGACGCCCGCCGCACGGGCGGCCAGCGCGGCCTCGTAGATCGCGGTGACCTGCGGGACGCCGATGCCGGCGACGACGCGGGTCGTACAGATGGAGCCGGGGCCGACGCCGACCTTGACGCCGTCCACGCCGGCGTCGATCAGGGCCTGGGCACCGTCGCGGGTCGCCACGTTGCCGCCGATCACGTCGACGCTCACGGCGGACTTGATCTTGGCCATCCAGTTGAGCGCGTTGCTGTTGTGGCCGTGCGAGGTGTCCACGATCAGGAAGTCGACGCCCGCCTCGGCCAGCGCCTGGGCGCGGTCCAGTGCCTCGGGGCTGGCGCCCACGGCGGCACCGACGAGCAGCCGGCCCTCGGCGTCCTTGGCCGCGTTCGGGTACTGCTCGGCCTTCTTGAAGTCCTTGACGGTGATGAGGCCCTTGAGGAGGCCCGCCTCGTCCACCAGCGGCAGCTTCTCGATCTTGTGGCGGCGCAGCAGCTCCATGGCGTCCACGCCCGAGATGCCGACCTTGCCGGTGACCAGCGGCATCGGCGTCATGACCTCGCGCACCTGGCGGGAGCGGTCCGACTCGAATGCCATGTCGCGGTTGGTGACGATGCCGAGCAGCTTGCCCGCCTGGTCGGTGACCGGGACACCGCTGATGCGGAACTTGGCGCAGAGCGCGTCCGCCTCGGCGAGCGTGGCGTCCGGGCCGACCGTGATCGGGTCGGTGACCATGCCGGACTCGGACCGCTTGACCAGGTCGACCTGGTTGACCTGGTCCTCGACCGAGAGGTTGCGGTGCAGCACGCCGACGCCGCCCTGCCGGGCCATCGCGATGGCCATGCGGGCCTCGGTGACCTTGTCCATGGCGGCGGACAGCAGCGGGATGTTGACGCGGACGTTGCGCGAGATGAGCGTCGAGGTGTCGACCGCGTTCGGCAGCACTTCGGATGCGCCCGGCAGCAGCAGCACGTCGTCGTATGTCAGCCCGAGCGTCGCGAATTTCTCGGGCACTCCGTCGACGTTTGCAGTCATGACACCTTCCCCAAATGGCCTTGATCGGTGCGGATGTCCATGCTAACGGGCTCGGGAGGCGTCTCATTCCACGAGCAAGATCACCCGCAGTTTCTGTAGCTTTCTACGGCAGTGGCGTACGTCTCCGAGGCACCGGGCCCACCGCTCGGCTCACTGCTCCGCGAGGGCCCGCAGCCGGCTCAGCGCCCGGTGCTGGGCGACCCGGACCGCGCCCGGGGACATGCCGAGCATCTGCCCGGTCTCCTCGGCGGTCAGCCCGACGGCGACGCGCAGCACGAGCAGTTCGCGCTGGTTCTCCGGGAGGTTGGCCAGGAGCTTCTTGGCCCAGGCGGCGTCGCTGCTGAGCAGCGCGCGCTCCTCGGGCCCGAGCGAGTCGTCGGGGCGCTCCGGCATCTCGTCGGAGGGCACCGCGGTCGAGCCGGGGTGCCGCATCGCGGCGCGCTGGAGGTCGGCCACCTTGTGACCGGCGATGGCGAAGACGAAGGCCTCGAAGGGTCTGCCCGTGTCCTTGTAGCGCGGCAGCGCCATGAGGACGGCGACGCACACCTCCTGCGCCAGGTCCTCCGTGAAGTGACGGGCGTCACCGGGCAGCCGGTTCAGCCGGGACCGGCAGTAGCGCAGGGCGAGCGGGTGGACGTGGGCGAGCAGGTCATGGGTGGCCTGCGCGTCGCCCTCGACGGCGCGGTGCACCAGGGCACCGATCACCGTCGTCCCGTCGTCGCGCATCGAACCATGGTGCCCCGGTCCCGCTTCATCCGCGGCACCGCGTCCGTAGTTGTGCACCGAAGCGTTATGAGCGGGTGCGCCGGAAGTCATGTCCTGCGCCCTCCCCTTCCGCTCGACCGAATCGTTCCCGAGGAACTCCACGTCTCAAGGATGCGGCATCGGCCGGGAAGCGTCACATACCGCCGGATCGGCGGGGTACGGCTTGCGCCGCACCCCCTGCGCCCGGGCCCGCGGGCCCGGGCCGACTGTCAGCGCACCAGGCCCCACCGGAAACCCAGGGCCACCGCGTGGGCGCGGTCCGATGCGCCGAGTTTCTTGAAGAGCCGCCGGGCGTGCGTCTTCACCGTGTCCTCGGAGAGGAACAGCTCGCGCCCGATCTCCGCGTTGGAGCGGCCGTGGCTCATCCCCTCCAGCACCTGGATCTCGCGCGCCGTGAGCGTGGGCGCCGCCCCCATCTCGGCCGACCGCAGCCTGCGCGGGGCGAGCCGCCACGTCGGGTCGGCCAGCGCCTGCGTGACGGTCGCCCGGAGCTCGGCCCGGGAGGCGTCCTTGTGCAGATAGCCGCGGGCACCGGCGGCGACCGCGAGCGCGACGCCGTCCAGGTCCTCGGCGACGGTCAGCATGATGATCCGGGCGCCGGGGTCCGCGGAGAGCAGCCGCCGGACCGTCTCCACCCCCCCGAGCCCGGGCATGCGTACGTCCATGAGAATCAGATCCGAACGGTCGGCACCCCAGCGGCGGAGGACTTCCTCGCCGTTGGCGGCCGTCGTCACACGCTCGACGCCGGGCACGGTCGCGACCGCGCGACGGAGCGCTTCTCGGGCAAGCGGGGAGTCGTCGCAGACGAGGACGGAAGTCATGACCGCCCTCCGCAGCTGATGCGCGTCACCTTGAGCCTCCAGGCTGTTACAAGTCGTCACCTGTGCGGTTGACGCTCTCGGACATCTGCCCGATCGCTCTTTCTGCCAACCGCCTCCGCACTCTCAACGATGGTCACTCGAAAGAGTTACGGGTCGGAAGACCGAGTTCGGCACTCTACGTGAGTACGCGCTCACGGAGGAGAGCGCCACGGGTCGTCCAGTCGTCAACCGAAACTTTTGGTGGACCCGTGCCCCATTTAGCGGGATTTCTTCCCTTTTGGTGGTGTCTGTGGCTAGATTCGCAATCAGTCATATTTACATCTACTAACACCGTAGATGTACGGTCTTGTACGCGGTCATCGACGAGCACCCACCCACGACGCACACGACGCTTCCGACTCAGCACGGTTTCGAGGGGACAAGCAATGGCCGATTTCTCCCGACTTCCCGGACCCAACGCCGATCTGTGGGACTGGCAGCTGCTGGCGGCCTGCCGCGGGGTCGACAGCTCGCTCTTCTTCCACCCCGAGGGGGAACGCGGAGCCGCCCGGAGCGCGCGCGAGACCTCCGCGAAGGAGGTCTGCATGCGGTGCCCCGTACGCGCGGAGTGCGCGGCGCACGCACTGGCCGTACGCGAGCCCTACGGGGTGTGGGGCGGGCTCACCGAGGACGAGCGCGAGGAGCTGATGGGGCGTGCGCGCAACCGGCTGATCACGGCGGCACCGGCGTCTCCGCCGGGGCATGGGTGACCTTCGCTGCGCGTATCGGAGGAGAAACGTTTCTTCACCTCACCCGCCCCTTCCCGAAACCTGGGGCTACGCCCCCGGGCCCCCGCTCCTCAAGCGCCGGAGGGGCTGGTTTTCGCGGCTCCGCCCCGGGCCCCGCGCCTCAGACGCCGGCGGGGCCGGATGGTGCGGCGAGGCTGGATTTCGCGCCGGTGGGGCTTGATTTGCTCGCGGCCAGTGCCAGGTGGTCCAGGGTGGCCGCCACGGCCGGGACCCGCGCCAGGTCGGGCAGGGTCAGGGCGACGATCTCGCGTTCGATGGCCGGCACCACCGTGACGGTCCTGGCCCCCCGGGGGCGTACCGACTCGATGGCCAGCGCCGGCAGCACGGCGACCCCCAGGCCCGCGCCGACCAGGCCGATCACCGCCGGGTAGTCGTCGGTGGCGAAGTCGATGCGCGGGGTGAACCCGGACCCCTCGCACACCTCAACCAGCTGCCTGCGGCACCGGGGGCACCCGGCGATCCAGGATTCTCCGGCCAGTTCTGCGATGCCCACCTCGTCCCGGTCCGCCAGCGCGTGCCCCTCCGGGACCAGGCCCGTGAGCCGGTCGGTGAGCAGCGGGCGGACCACCAGGTCGTCCCATTCGGCGCCCGGTTCGCCGTACCGGAAGGCGAGCGCGATGTCGCAGTCGCCGTCGCGCAGCATCTCCACCGACCGGGGCGGCTCGGCCTCCACGAGGGAGACCCGTGTGCCGGGGTGGGCGGCGCGCAGGGCGGCGAGGGCGCCCGGGACCAGCGACGAGCTGCCGCTCGGGAACGAGACGAGCCGCACCCGGCCGGCCCGCAGTCCGGCGATCGCGGCGACCTCCTCCTCGGCGGCGGTGAGCCCGGCGAGGATGCCGGAGGCGTGCCGCACCAGCGCCTGGCCCGCCTCCGTCAGCCGCATCTCGCGCCCGGTCCGGATGAGCAGCGTGGTCCCCGCGGAGGACTCCAGGGCCTTCATCTGCTGGCTGACGGCGGGCTGGGTGCAGCCCAGCTCGCGGGCGGCGGCGGAGAACGAGCCGGTGGCGGCGACGGCGCGCAGGACGCGGAGGTGGCGGGCTTCGATCACCTCTCCATCATAAGCAACACTTGGGGCGACCGCGAAATATTCATGTGCGACTTTGGGCGGCCCTTGGATACCGTTCCGGTATGACCGCGATGACTGTGCTCACCGTGAACGCGGGGCGTCCCACGGCGGCGTCCTACACCGATGCCCCCGGTGGCAGGACCGGGATCGACAAGCGGCCCGTGGACGGGCCGGTCCGGGTCTCGGACCCCGGCCCCAGGGGTGAGGGCGGCAGCGGGCTCGCCGGGGACGCGGTGTGCGACCTGCGCCACCACGGCGGCTCGGACCAGGCGGTGTACGCCTTCGCGCGCGAGGACCTGGACGCCTGGGAACGGGAGCTGGGCCGCTCGCTGGCCAACGGCTCGTTCGGGGAGAACCTGACCACGGCGGGGCTGCGGGTCGGCGAGGCCCTGATCGGTGAGCGCTGGCGGATCGGCGGGGAGCTGGTCCTGGAGGTCGCCTCGGGCCGCATCCCGTGCCGCACGTTCCAGGGCCACCTCGGCGAGGCCCGCTGGGTGAAGCGGTTCACGCGGGCGGCGGCCCCGGGGGCGTACCTGCGCGTGATCACGCCGGGGTCCGTCCGGGCGGGCGACCCGGTCGAGATCGTGCACCGGCCGGACCACGAGGTGACGGTGGAGCTGCAGTTCCGGGCCGTGACGACCCGGCGCGACCTGCTGCCGCTGCTGCTTCCGGCCGGCGAGGCGCTGTGCCCGTCGACGCTGCGCACGGCGCGCGCGTACGCGGCGGAGCTGACCACCTCCTGAGCGCCCGGGAGCGCCCGGGGGCGCCGTTTCCGGATGCTCTAACGTGCCGCGTATGACGACTGCACTGATCACGGGCGCGACGGCGGGTATCGGTGCCGCCTTCGCCCGGCGGCTCGCCGCCGACGGGTACGACCTGGTCCTGGTGGCCCGGGACGCGGAGCGGCTGCGCGAGCAGGCGACCGAGCTGCACGACCGGCACGGCATCGAGGCCGAGGTGCTGCGGGCCGACCTGTCCGACGACAAGGGCATCCGCGCGGTCGAGGAACGCCTCGGGAACGCCCGGCACCCGGTCGACCTGCTGGTGAACAACGCGGGCTTCGGCAACAAGGGGCGCTATCTGGAGGTCCCGATGGCCGACGAGCTGACGATGCTCAAGGTGCACTGCGAGGCGGTGCTGCGGCTGACCTCGGCCGCGGCGGCCCCGATGCGGGAGCGAGGCCGGGGCGGCATCGTCAACGTGGCCTCGGTCGCGGCGTTCGTGCCGCGCGGCACGTACGGGGCGTCGAAGGCGTGGGTCGTGCAGTTCAGCCAGGGCGCGGCGAAGGACCTGGCCGGGTCCGGGGTGCGGCTGATGGCGCTGTGCCCGGGCTTCGTGCGTACGGAGTTCCACCAGCGGGCCGGGATGGGCACGGGCAACATCCCGGGCTGGATGTGGCTCGACGCGGACAAGCTGGTGAGCGCGGCGCTCACGGACCTGGCGCGCGGGAAGTCGGTGTCGATCCCGGACCCGCGCTACAAGGTGCTGATGGGCGCGGTGAAGCTGGTCCCGCGCGGCCTGCTCGGAGGACTGACCTCACGAACAGGCCGCGCGTACGGACCGCAGTAGGAGGGGCCGCGGTGGCGGGGCCCGGGGCTACTTCACGCCGCGCCCCGCGTAGGCGCCGATGTTGGGGGCGCCGGGCCTCAGGCGGTTGCCGAAGTAGTCCCGGCCGCCGTTGTCCTCGACCACCGCGCCGGCGGCGAGGGCCGGGGAGCCCGCGCCGAGCCGGAAGTCGTCGCGCAGCAGCGGGTCGGTGGTGATGCCGCCCGGGTTCGGACGGGTCATCGGGGCGCCGTGGAAGGCGTTGTGGTCGAAGGCCAGGCCGGGCGTCGGACTGGTGAAGCCGTAGCCGCCGGTGCCCTCGCTCACGAAGAGGTTGTTGGTGACGCGCTGCTCGTGCACGGTGGTGGCCGGGCTGCTGTTGTCGTCCTGCACCAGGTACTTCGGCACGGTGTCCTTCGAGTTGACGAAGGTGTTGTTGTAGACCTGCGTGTTGAGGATGGGGCCCCAGCAGTTCTGGAGCAGCCGCTCGCCGTCGTCGCGGCTCACGTTGTACCGGGCGACCGTGTCGACGGTCCTGGCGCCGCTGTACGGGCAGACCAGCAGGAAGCCGCCCTTGTTGTCGTGGCTGTAGTTGTACTGGAAGACCGTGTGCCGGGAGGCCCCGTCGGCGTCGAAGGACATGCCGTCGTGGGTGTTCCCGCCGCCGGAGACCTCGTTGTACTCGACGGTGGTGTCGTCGGTGTTGAAGGTCCAGATGCCCGCGTTGGCGGAGGGCGAGCGCAGCTGGAAGCCGTCGACCCGGTTGTGGTCGACGCGCGCCCCGGCGGTGGTGTCGAGCTTCATGCCGTCGCCACCGATGGACCGCAGGGTGTTGTACGAGATCCGGACGTGCGTGGAGGGTGTCCAGTCGCCCGGGTAGGCGGTGGGGTCCTGCTGGTTGCCGACCAGGTCGCGCTTGGAGTACGTCGACTTGAAGTAGACGCCCTCGCGGTCGACGTCCTCGATGAGGTTGTGGTGGATGTCCAGGCCGTCGTAGCTGCTCGCCCTGGTCGTGCCCTCGACGGCGATGTGGATCGCGCTGGATCCGGTGAGGGTCTTGTGGTCGCCGCCGCGTACGTCGTGGATGTAGAGGTGGTCGAGCTCGAAGCCCCGGGCGGTGCCGTAGTCGGTGAGGCGCAGCCGGATGCCGTTGCGCTCGGTGCCGGGGGCGGCGGCGTTGGTGATCTCCAGGTTCGAGACGCGGTAGTGCTGGGTGTCGGCGAGGAGGATCACGTCGTGCGCTCCGGCCCCGTCGAGCACCGCGCGGGAGGCGTGGCGGCTGCCGTAGTCGGAGACGGTGACGGGTGCCGACGCCGAGCCCGCGCCCCGGGGCGTGAGCGTGCCCGTGCAGGTGGAGCCGCGGTGGAAGACGAGGCGGTCGCCCGGCCCGAAGGTGTGGGCGTTGGCCTCGGCGAGGGTGGTCCAGGGGTGGTGGCGGGAGCCGTCGCCGGGGGCGGTGGCCGCGCAGTCGACGTAGAAGGTGCCCGGCCGGTGGCCGGCGGCCTGGGCGGGGGTGGCCAGTGCGGTGGCCGCGAGGGCGGTGAGGGCTGCGGTCGCGAGAAGGGTGCGTCGGCGGCTCATGATTCCTCTGATTCCTCCGGGAGATGGAGTACGGCGGCGGCGCCGTCGTGCCAGGTCACATGGATCTCGTGGGGGCTCTGTACGCGGATGTCCGCGAGGGTGCCGACGGGCGCCGGGTCCGGCTCGCCGGTGAGTGAGGCGAGCGCGACGAACAGGGACCGGGGCCCGGCGGTGGCGCCCTCGACGGCCAGGAGTCCGGAGGTCTCGCCGAACATGGTGTCCCCGCCGGGCAGTTCTCGGACCCCGGTCCCGTAGCCGTGGACCGGGTGGAGCTGGGCGGTGAGCGCCGGGTCGCCCCCGGCCGCCCACCCCGTCTGGCGGACGGGCGTGCCGTCGGGCGCGCCCGTGACCAGATGCGCCCGGACCTCGGCGCGGCCGCGGGCGAGGGTGGCGGAGACGACGCGGACGCCGGGGCCGCCCGGGTGCGGGGTGTGCGCGGAGACGGCCGGGCCGAGGGGGTCGGCGGTGAGGCGGGCGGTCGGCTCGCCGTCGGGGAGCAGCGCGAAGTGGTTGTCGCGCTCGGCGGGACCGTGCGTGGGGCCGGTCCGGGTGGAGTACGCGAAGCGGGCGTAGCCGGGGTCCTCCTCGTCGCCCACGTGGTTCGAGCCGTGGTTGTGGAGCCGGACGAGGCCGTCCGCGGCGGTGGACTGGAGGAGCATCCCGGTCGGGCCGAGGACGGTCACGGCGTCCGCGGTCTCGGCGGGCAGCGGCTCCTCGTCGGCCGTCCAGACGGGGTGGTCCGGGGGCATCAGGAGTCCGAGGAAGCCCTTGGAGGCCCAGTACGGGGAGGCGGGCCCGGAGTACGTCTGGAGCATCGGCTGGTAGGGGCGGTGCCAGCCCAGGGTGAGGAGGCCGTCCCGGTCGGTGGCGCCCCGGTCCTGGAAGTGGCGGAGGGTGCCGGAGGCGAGGCGGCGGGTCGCGCCCGGGGTGAGCGGGGTGTGGCCGGTCAGGGCGCCGAGCCAGGGGGCGGCCGCGGCGGCGAAGCGGTAGATGAGGGAGCGGCCGAACGGCATGGGGGCGCCGTCCGCGCCGAACATGCGGCTGTAGTCGTCCAGGTGGCGGTGCAGGCGGGGGCCGTAGCGGTCCAGGAGGTCCCGGTCGCCGGCGAGGTGGGCGTGCAGGACCGGGTAGAAGTGCATGGCCCAGGCGTTGTAGTGGTCGAAGGAGCGGTTGGGGCCGTCGCTGTACCAGCCGTCGCCCAGGTACCAGCCCTCCACGTGCTCCAGCGCGCGGTCGATGGTCTTCCGGGCCCGGTCGGTCTCGATGCCCGCGTCCTGGAGGAAGCCGGCGACGGTGAGCCCGAAGAGCCACCAGTTGTTGTTCACCGGGGGCGCGTCGAGGGCGGGCAGGAGCCAGTCGACTGCGCGCTGACGGGTGCGCTCGTGCAGGGTGTCCCAGAGCCAGGGGCGGGTGAGGCGCAGGCCCAGGGCGATGGAGGCGGATTCCACGATGGCCTGGGGTACGTCCGCGATGCGGGGCCAGGCGTCGGGGCCGCCCGCCGGGTCCGACGTGCCGGCGGCGAGCCCTTCGGCGTACCGGCCGAGGAAGCCGTGCGGGTCCTCACCGCGCGCCCCGGCGGTCCGCAGCGCGGCGAGCAGCCAGGTGCGGGCGTACCCTTCGAGGCCGTCGGAGAGGGGGCCGGACCAGCTCGGCCGGGGGCCGGGGAGGTCGATGCGGCCGTGGCGGGGCGAGGCGTAGGGGCGTACCGCGAGCAGCAGCCGGTCGGCCGCCCGCTCCCAATCGGCACGGGTGTACCCCGTGTACGGACTCGTCGTGGGCATGATGCTCCCAGGGGAGGCGGACTTCGGCGTCGCCGGGAATCCTGAACCGCGGATTGATCGAACGTCAATGGCGAAGTAGCGAATGATCGAAACTTCCGTCAATCGATCACAGTGGATAGGGTCTGGCGAGCCGAGCCACCACATCGCGATTTACAAGGGGACTGCCGCCGTGCGCGAGAGTGCAGCTGAACGTCACGACCGACTTCTGGCCCTGGTACGGGAGCGCGGCTCGGCCCGTGTCTCCGATCTGGCCGGCCTGCTGGGGGTCTCCCCCGTCACGGCGCGCCGCGACGCCGAGGCGCTGGCCGAGCGCGGACTGCTGGACCGGGTCCACGGCTCGGTCTCCTGGCCCCGGGACGCGTCCGCCGCCGCCCCCGGGCCGGGCGGCGGCGGCCCGGTGCTCGGGCTGATCGCCCCCTCGGCGACGTACTACTTCGCCGAGGTCATCCGGGGCGCGCACGAGGCGGCCGCGCGCGCCGGGGGCCGGCTCGTGCTGCGGATCTCCGACTACCGGCCCGAGGGGGACCGGGCGCGCGCCGAGGGGCTGCTCGCCTCCGGGGCCGACGGGCTGCTCATCGCCCCGGCCTGGCGGGGCGCCGAGGACCAGGCGGCGTACGGGGACTGGATGGCCGGGCTGCCGGTGCCCGCCGTGCTCCTGGAGCGCACCCCGGCACCCGGATCGCCGCTGGACGGCCTGGACCGGGTCTGCTCCGACCACCGGCACGGGGTGCTGCTCGCGGTGCGCCATCTGATCGGCCTCGGCCACGGCACCCCGCTCCTGGTGGCCCGCGCCGACAGCCCGACCGCGCTCGCGGTGCGCTCGGGGTACGAGGACGCGCTCGCGGTGCTGGGGCTGGCCGACGGCGCCCCGGCGATGATCGGGACCTCCGGGCCCGAGGTGGAGCCGGAGCGCTTCGAGGAGGCGGTGCGCGAGGTGCGCGACGCGGTGGTCTCCGGCCGGGCCACGGCGGTGGTGGTGCACAACGACGTGGACGCGATCCACCTGGTGCAGCGCCTGTCCGAGCTGGGCGTGCGGGTGCCGGAGGACCTGGCGGTGATCGCGTACGACGACGAGGTCGCCGCGCTCGGCGACATCCCGCTCACGGCCGTCAGCCCGCCCAAGCGCCACGTCGGGCGGTACGCGACGGAGCTGCTGATCGGGCGGCTCGGCGCCGGGCGGGACGGCGCGGGGCGGGACGGTTCCGGGCGGGACGAGGACGAGCCGGGCAGGCATCTGGCACTGCTGCCACGGCTGCGGGTACGGGCGTCGACCGCTCGATAACGTTCTGATCTTTTCTCGATCAATCAATCTTTCGCTCTTGACTTCGGTCATCGGTGGACCAAGGATCACGCCCAACGTCCCTGTCACCGTCGACTCAGGAGCCCGTCGTGAACCGCAGTTGGAGCAGAACGACTCTTTCCATAGCCGGAGCCGTCACCGCCCTCGCCGTCGTCACGGCCTGCGGCGGGAGCGGGGACGACGCCGGGGGCGGCGGGACCGGCACCGCCGCCAAGCCCGTGACCATCACCTTCTGGGGCTGGGCCAAGGGCACCAAGGAGGTCGTGGACGCGTTCAACGCCTCGCACAAGAACATCCGCGTGAAGTTCGAGGAGACCCCGTCCGGGAACGCCGGCGGCTACGCCAAGATCTCCAACGCGATCAAGGCGGGCAACGCCCCGGACCTGGTCTCCGTCGAGTACCCGCAGCTCCCCGAGTACGTCAGCCAGGGCGGGTTCCAGGACATCGGCGCGTACCTCACCGACGACGTGAAGAAGAAGTTCCTCCCGCAGGCGATCGAGCAGACGACGCTCGGCGGCAAGAGCTGGGCCGTTCCCTTCGATGCCGCGCCGCAGGCGTTCTTCTACCGCAAGGACCTGTTCGCCAAGTACGGCATCGACGTCCCCAAGACCTGGGCCGAGTTCAAGTCCGCCGCCGAGAAGGTGAAGAAGGCCGACGCCAAGGCCTGCATCGGCACCTTCTTCCCGGACGACCCGACCACCTTCGAGGCGATGGTCTGGCAGGCCGGCGCCCAGTGGTTCAAGGCCGAGGGCGACACCTGGAAGGTCGACACGACCGACGCCGCCACCACGAAGGTCGCCGATTACTGGCAGGGCCTGGTGAAGGACGGCCTGGTCCGCACCGACGCCTCCTTCTCCCCCGCCTGGACCAACTCCCTCAAGACCGGCGGCACCATCGGCTACCTCGGCGCCTCCTGGGGCGGCGGCGTCCTCGGCGGCACCCTGCCCGAGCAGAGCGGCAAGTGGGCCGTCGCCCCGATCCCGACGTGGGACGGG
This sequence comes from Streptomyces sp. NPDC016469, assembly GCF_040632905.1. Lineage (NCBI taxonomy): Bacteria > Bacillati > Actinomycetota > Actinomycetes > Kitasatosporales > Streptomycetaceae > Streptomyces > Streptomyces sp. NPDC016469. The sequence goes on along the minus strand of NZ_JBEYCQ010000008.1, from coordinate 126,570 downwards.
AAGCCCGCCGGCGGCATGCTCGGCGGGACCACCTTCGCCGTGCCGAAGAACAGCGGGAAGGCCGCGGCCGCCGTCGAGTTCGCCACCTGGATGACCACCACGGAGGACGGCATCAAGGCCCGTATCTCCTCCGGCACCTCCAGCGCCTTCCCGGCCGCCCTCGCCCTGCGCCCGGCCGCCAAGAAGGCGTTCGACACGAAGTTCTACGGTGGCCAGGACATCTACCAGGTCTTCGAGGACGGCGGCGCCGCGATCAAGCCGGGCTGGACCTGGGGCCCCGCGATGGGCACCACCAACACCACGCTCAAGGACCGCTTCGGCAAGCTCGCCGGGGGCGGCACCACCATCCCCGACGCCGTGAAGGCCGCCCATGACGCGACCGTCGCGGAGCTGTCCAAGCGCGGCCTGAAGGTCGAGGGCTGACCGGATGAAAGCCCGCACCCGCGCCGCCGCGGCCCTGCTGACCCCGTTCTTCGTCCTGTTCACCGCGGTGATGCTGATCCCGATCGGATACGCGGTCTGGCTCAGCCTCTTCACCGAACAGCAATCGGGGCTCGGCTTCGGCGGATCCGAGACGGTCTTCACCGGACTCGGCAACTACACGGCGGCGCTGGGTGACCGGGTCTTCCGCGACGGCTTCCTCGTCCTCCTCGGCTACTGCGCCGTCTACATCCCGCTGATGGTCGGCGGCGCCCTCGGGCTCGCCCTGCTGCTCGACTCGGCGCTCGCCCGCGCCCGGCGCTTCTTCCAGCTCGCGCTGTTCCTGCCGCACGCCGTGCCCGGCATCATCGCCGCGATGATCTGGCTGTACCTCTACACGCCCGGTCTCAGCCCCGTCGTCTCCGCGATGCACTCCGGCGGCATCGGCTTCGACTTCTTCTCACCGGGCGGCGCGCTGCCCTCCGTCGTGAACATCGCGCTGTGGGAATGGCTCGGCTACAACATGGTGATCTTCTACGCCGCCCTCCAGGCCATCGACCGCTCCGTCCTCGAAGCGGCCACGGTGGACGGGGCGAGCGGCGGGCGCATCGCGTTCAGCATCAAGCTCCCGCTGATCCGGTCCTCGGTCGTCATGGTCGTGCTCTTCACGATCATCGGCTCGCTCCAGCTCTTCACCGAGCCACTGATCCTCAACACCGGCTCCGGGTCCGCCGTCTCCTCCTCCTGGACACCGAACATGTACGCCTACACCGCGGCCTTCGCCCGTAACGACTTCGGACTCGCGGCCGCCGCCTCCGTACTCCTGGCGCTCACCGCCGCCCTGCTGTCCTTCGTCGTCACCCGCCTCACCGGCCGGAAGGGCGCGCACGCATGAGCACCACGACCCGCAAGAATCCCTGGCTGTCGAAGGCCGCCGTCAACGGAGCGCTGCTCCTGGCCGTCCTCTACATGCTCTTCCCGCTCGTCTGGCTGGTCACCGCCGCCACCAAGGACACCGGCTCGCTGCTCGCCGGGGACACCTTCTCCTTCGAGGGCTTCGACCTCTCGAAGAACCTCTCCGACATCGCCTCGTACGGGGACGGCGTCTACTTCCGCTGGTACGGGAACAGCCTGCTGTACGCGGGGGTGGGCGCCGCGGTCTGCTCGCTGATCTGCGTGGCCGCCGGGTACGCCTTCGACAAGTACGAGTTCCGGGGCAAGGAGAAGCTGTTCGGGCTCGTCCTGCTCGGTGTGCTCGTGCCCACGACGGCGCTGGCCCTGCCCATGTACCTGCTGGCCAGCAAGCTCGGCATCGTCAACACGTACTGGTCGGTGCTGATCCCCGTCCTGGTGAACCCCTTCGGCGTCTACCTCGCCCGGGTGTTCTCCGCCGGCTACATCCCGGGCGAGGCGCTGGAGGCCGCGCGCATCGACGGCGCGGGCGAGCTGCGCACCTTCTTCTCCATCGGGCTGCCGATGATGATGCCGGGGTTCGTGACCGTCTTCCTCTTCCAGTTCACCGCGATCTGGAACAATTTCTTCCTCCCGCTGGTGATGCTCTCCGACCGCGATCTCTTCCCGCTGAGCCTCGGCCTGTACTCCTGGAACACCAACACCCACAGCGAGCCGGCCTTCTACCCGCTCGTCGTCACCGGGTCCCTCCTCGCCGTCATCCCCCTGATCGTCGCCTTCGTCTCCCTGCAACGGCACTGGAAGGCCGGACTCACCGCCGGCAGCGTCAAGTAGCCCTCACCTCAAGGGAGTCGTTCCCACCATGCAGTCCACCCCTGACCCCCGGCCGTCGGTCCTGCTCGCCATGGGCCCGGACATCCACCAGCGCCTCTTCGAACCGCGCCACCGCGACCGGCTCGCCGCCCTCGCCCGTACGGACCCGGCCCTCGTCGCCCACGACCTGGCCGACCCGGACCCCCGCGTCGCCGCCGCGCTCGCCGAGGCCGAGGTCCTCCTCACCTGCTGGGGCGCCACCCCGCTCACCGAGCAGGTCCTCGCCGCCGCGCCCCGCCTGAAGGCGGTCGTCCACGCGGCCGGCTCCGTCAAGCACCACATCACCGACGCCTGCTGGGAGCGCGGCCTCGCCGTCTCCTCGGCGGCCGGGGCCAACGCCCTGCCGGTGGCGGAGTACACCCTGGCCACGATCCTGCTGGCCAACAAGCGCGTCCCGCACTCCGCCCACGTCTACCGCGCGGTCCGCGCCGGCCACGACTGGCGCGCCGAGCTGGACGGGGCCGGCAACTACCGCCGCACGGTGGGCATCGTGGGCGCCTCCCGCATCGGCCGCCGGGTCATCGAGCTGCTCCGCCCCTTCGACCTGGCGGTCCTGCTGTACGACCCCTTCGTCACCGCGGCCGAGGCAGCCCTGCTGGGCGTCGAGCAGGTCGCCCTGGACGAGCTGTGCGCCCGCGCCGACGTCGTCTCCGTGCACGCCCCCCAGCTCCCCGGGACCCACCACATGATCGGCGCCCGCCAGCTGGCGCTGATGCGGACCGGGTCGACGCTGATCAACACGGCCCGGGGCTCCCTGATCGACGAGGCCGCCCTGCTGCGCGAACTGGTCCCGGGCCGGCTGCACGCCGTACTCGATGTGACGGACCCCGAAGTGCCGCCCGCCGACTCCCCGTTGTACGACCTGCCGAACGTCCTCCTGACCCCGCACGTGGCGGGCTCCCTCGGCAACGAGCTGCACCGGATGACCGACCACGCGCTGGACGAGCTGGAACGGTACGCCCAGGGCCGCCCGTTCGCGGAGCCGGTGCACCCGGCGGCGCTGGACCGGTCGGCGTGACGTCCGGGCACGCGCGGAGGCCCCGCCTTCACGCGTGCCCGGGGGCGGCGGCGCGGAGATCGAGGAGCTGACGCGTATGCACGGGCACGTGGTCCTCGGCGAGGCCGTCCACGAGGCTCGCCAGGGGCATCGGCCGGTCCAGCACGACGGCGTCATGGGAGAGAAGGAGGGTCGGCACCAGGACCGAGGCGGCTTCCTCGTCGAGCCGGTCGGCGATGTCGCACAGGACGGTGGCCTGACTCCGGACATGGTCGATCAGGTCCGTCCGGCCCGCGTGCTCCGTGATGATCCGGCCGAGGTTCCAGGGGTCGAGGGAGACCCGGTTGTCGAAGGCGGGCCGTGAACCGGCGACGACCGCCAGGGCGACCGCCGCGATCGAGGCGTCGACGCTGAGGAGATGGGCCAGTATCTCGTCGGCGTTCCATCCCCCGTCGTCCGCGTCGCCGAGGCCGGGCAGGGCCGCCGCTTCGAGCAGCCTGTCGTAGGCGGTGCGCAGTGCTGTGGTGTCCATGGCGTGCTTCCTTCACTCCTGTTCCGGCGCCTCGGCGACGCGTTTGATGCGGGCCAGCCGCCGGTCCCAGGAGGCCGCGAGCGAGGCCATCCACCGCGCCGTCGCGTCGAGCGCCGCGGGCCGTACCGCGTACCGCACCTCACGTCCGACCCGGCCGCCGGAAACCAGCCCGGCGGCCTCCAGGACGGCGAGGTGCTTGACCACCGCCTGCCGCGAGACGGGAAGCCGTCCGGCGAGCGTCGTGGCCGTGGCCTCGCCCTGTGCGGCGAGCAGGTCGAGCAGCCGGCGCCGCGTCGGGTCCGCCAGCGCGGCGAGGACACTGTCGACGGCCTCGGCGGCGCCGGGACGTTCCTCCGTCACGGGGCGTGCTGTTCGGCGCGGGCCCTGAGGGCGTCGAGCTCCAGGGGCCAGCCTCCGGCGTGGTCCTTCAGATTCCGGCTGCGCAGCTCCTCGGACGCGGCCAGCGCCGCGAACCCGCTCTCGACCACGCGCAGCCGCGTCCCCTCGCCTTCCTGGGTCAACGTGAACTCCACCAGGGTGCTGTTGTCCTCGCGCAGCTCCTCCCCGGGGAACGCGCTGGTCCAGCGGTACGCGAGGTACGTGGGCGGCTCGACCTTCTCCACCCGCACCGGGAAGTCGCCGTGCTCGGTGTTCCTCGCCGTCATCGACTCGCCTTCCTTGGCCACGGTGCCCGGCAGACTCGCCTTGTCGGCCACCCAGAAACCGGGTTGGGCCACCAGCGACCAGACCCGCTCAAGGGGCGCCGCGATCAAGGTCTCGCGTTCGATCCGGTCCTCGCTCATGAGGGCTCCCTCATCGTCACCGTCGGATGCAACTCCAGGGTTGCACTTTGCGAACCCGGACGCAACCCGGGGGTTGCGCCTGACCGGTCACCACACAGCAAAGAGGCCCGGTCCCCTCGCGGGGTGCCGGGCCTCTTCGGGGCAAACGCTAGTGCGAGTGACCGTGGCCGTGGCCCGCGGCCTCCGGCTCGTCCTCGGCCGGCTTCTCGACGACCAGGGTCTCGGTCGTGAGCAGCAGCGACGCGATGGACGCGGCGTTCTCCAGGGCGGAGCGGGTGACCTTGACCGGGTCGATGACGCCGGCCTTCACCAGGTCGCCGTACTCGCCGGTCGCGGCGTTGAAGCCCTGGCCCTTGTCGAGCTCGGCGACCTTCGAGGTGATGACGTAGCCCTCGAGGCCGGCGTTCTCGGCGATCCAGCGCAGCGGCTCGACGGCGGCGCGGCGGACGACCGCGACACCGGTGGCCTCGTCGCCGGTCTTGCCGAGGTTGCCCTCCAGGACCTTGACGGCGTGGACGAGGGAGGAGCCACCGCCGGAGACGATGCCCTCCTCGACCGCGGCGCGGGTCGCGGAGATGGCGTCCTCCAGACGGTGCTTCTTCTCCTTGAGCTCGACCTCGGTGGCGGCACCGACGCGGATCACGCAGACCCCGCCGGCCAGCTTCGCCAGGCGCTCCTGGAGCTTCTCGCGGTCCCAGTCGGAGTCCGTGGCCTCGATCTCGGCCTTGATCTGGTTGACGCGGCCGGCGACCTCGTCGGCCTTGCCGCCGCCGTCGACGATGGTGGTGTCGTCCTTGGTGACGGTCACGCGGCGGGCGGTGCCCAGCACGTCCAGACCGGCCTGGTCGAGCTTGAGGCCGACCTCCTCGGCGATGACGGTCGCACCGGTGAGGGTGGCGATGTCGCCGAGCATGGCCTTGCGGCGGTCGCCGAAGCCCGGCGCCTTGACGGCGACGGCGTTGAACGTGCCGCGGATCTTGTTGACGACCAGGGTCGACAGGGCCTCGCCCTCGACGTCCTCGGCGATGATCAGGAGCGGCTTGGAGCCACCGGCCTGGATGACCTTCTCCAGGAGCGGCAGCAGCTCCTGGATCGAGCCGATCTTGCCCTGGTGGATCAGGATGTACGGGTCGTCGAGGACGGCCTCCATACGCTCCTGGTCGGTCACCATGTACGGGGACAGGTAGCCCTTGTCGAAGGCCATGCCCTCGGTGAAGTCGAGGTCCAGGCCGAAGGTGTTGGACTCCTCGACGGTGATGACGCCGTCCTTGCCGACCTTGTCCATCGCGTCCGCGATGAGCTCGCCGACCTGCGGGTCCTGCGCGGAGAGCGCGGCGACGGCGGCGATGTCGGACTTGTCGTCGATCGGGCGGGCGGTCGCGAGGAGTTCCTCGGACACGGCCTTGACGGCGGCGTCGATGCCCTTCTTCAGGGCGGCCGGGGAGGCGCCGGCGGCGACGTTGCGCAGACCCTCGCGAACGAGCGCCTGGGCGAGGACGGTGGCGGTGGTGGTGCCGTCACCCGCGACGTCGTTGGTCTTGGTCGCCACCTCCTTCACCAGCTGGGCACCCAGGTTCTCGTACGGGTCGTCCAGCTCGACCTCGCGCGCGATGGTGACACCGTCGTTGGTGATGGTGGGGGCACCGAACTTCTTGTCGATGACGACGTTGCGGCCCTTGGGGCCGATCGTCACCTTCACCGTGTCGGCAAGCTTGTTGACGCCGCGCTCAAGGGCGCGACGGGCGTCCTCGTCGAACTTCAGGATCTTCGCCATGGAGCTGAACTGTTCCTCTCAAAAACAAGAACTGCGCCCCTGCCGCCCGGCTAGTTATGTCGCAGGGGGCCAGGGGCGCAGAACAGAAGCAAACGTGGGTGAATTACTTCTCGATGATCGCGAGGACGTCGCGCGCCGAGAGGACGAGGTACTCCTCGCCGTTGTACTTCACCTCGGTGCCGCCGTACTTGCTGTACAGCACGACATCGCCGGTCTTGACGTCGAGCGGCAGGCGCTCGCCGTTCTCGAAGCGGCCCGGGCCCACGGCCAGGACGACGCCCTCCTGGGGCTTCTCCTTGGCGGTGTCCGGGATAACCAGGCCGGAGGCCGTGGTCTGCTCGGCGTCGAGCGGCTGGACCACGATGCGGTCCTCGAGCGGCTTGATCGCAACCTTGGAGCTGGCGGTCGACACGATCCGGTCTCCCCCTTCGGAGATCTCACGGGGTTTAACAGTCTTTGGGTGGCGACCAGGTGGGCCCGTCGTCGCGGGTGCCGGACCTGCCGGTCGCACAGTACTGCTGGCACTCTCCAGTAGGGAGTGCCAGCACTGAGACTATGACCGCGGTTAGCACTCGGTCAAGCGGAGTGCCAATTCCCGCCCCTCGTGGCGTACGCGGGAGCCGCCCGCCCCCGCGGCTGCGGCTGCGGCTGCGGCTGCGGCTGCGGCTGCGGCCCCGCAACGTTCCGGCCACCGTAGGGACAACGCGGGGGCCGCCCGGACCGTTCCGGTGGACGGTGGTGGCATGCGCATACGACCCGCCGGCCGGGACCGCCCGGCCGCGACCCGCCCGGGACCGGTGGCGACCGGCTGCCTGGACGTGGTGCTCGGCCTGCTCCTCATCGCGCTGGAGGGGGTGCTCGCTGCGGTCTTCTTCTACGCGTACACGGGCTCCGACCCCCGGCCGCCGAACCCGGACATGACGGAGGCCGGACCGCCCGGGACGGACTGGTCCGGCACTCTCGTCCTCGCCACCGTCACGGTGACGGCCTGTGTGATCGCCGTGGTGCTGCTGCGCCACGGGCTGCTGATCGCGGGCGCCGTCCAGCTGATCGGCGTCTGCCTGCTGCTGGTCCTCACGCTGACGGCCTGGCACAGCGCGTACGAGGACGCGCACCCGGAGCCCGGGGACGCCCGCGCGTACGCCGCCTCCTATACGTAGTCCTCCAGGCGGGCCACGGCGTACCCCTGGTCCGTGACGACCTTCATGACGGAGCGGACCAGGTCGGGCATGCTGCCCTTCCAGTCCTCCTTGCCGCGGAAGTGGGTGAGGATGATGTCGCCGGGGTGCAGGGTCCGGTCCTCCTCGCGCCACTCCATGTGGTCGGGGAACGCCTCCGCCTCCCACAGCGGCACGGCGGTGATGCCGCAGGACTTGGCGACCTTCAGCGTGTCGGCGTTGTAGTTGCCGTACGGCGGCCGGAACAGCCGGGGCCGCTTGCCGAACTGCTTCTCGATGATGTCCTGCTCGCCGCAGATCTCGCGCTTCTGCTCGTCGCGGGAGAGGCCCGGCAGGTAGCGGTGGTTGAGCGTGTGGTTGCCGAGCACGGTCCCGCGGGACTGGGCGTCCTTGAAGTACGTGTAGTCGTCGCGCACCAGGTAGTCGCTGAGGAAGGCGCTGTACGGGATGTTCAGCTCCGACATCATCTTCAGCAGCTCGGGGTCCTTGTCGTCCCCGTCGTCCATCGTCAGGAAGACGACCTTGTCCGTGGTGGGGACCCGGGTGAAGACCGGCGGCAGCGAGTCGTCCTGGCCCTCGACCTCGAAGCCCTTGCGGGTGGTGAGGTGCGGCTTCTTCGCGGGCGGTACGGGCGCCGCGAGCGGCGTGCCCGCCAGGCCCCACCTCTTGGCGGCGACCGCACGGGCGGCCTGGGCGAGTCTGGCCCGCTCCGCCCGCGCCGCGCGGGTGCCGAGCGCCCCGGCGGCCGGTTCGGCCTGCGGCCCCGCCTGGCCTGCCTGGAGCTTCGCGCTCCGGGCGGCGCCCGCGTCCTCGTCCCCGGCCGCACAGCCGGACGCGGCGGCGGCGACCAGGAGCGCGGCGGCGACCGCGTAACCCGGCCCGCGCCGCAAGCGACCCCGTACCCGCTGCCGCCCACCCGTCACCGCACCCGGTTCACGCCCATTCATGGCCAATTTGTCCTTTTGTCGTACTGGCTGCATGGCGCCGGATCCTGCCAGTACGTGACGGGGCATCGGCTCCGACACCGCCGCCGGGCACGCGCGGTCCCCCGGGTGGCTCACACGGAGGCGGCCGGGAAGGCTTCAGCGGTGGACGCCGCCGCCCTGCGCGACCGGCGCGGGCCGCGCGGCCGCCCCGGCCAGCGTCCGCACGATCCAGCGCCGGTGCCAGAACGCCTTGAAGACGCCGACGAGCCCGACGAGCCAGGCCAGCAGCCCGAGCCCCATGATCAGGACCATCAGCCCGTACGTGTCCTCACCCCGGACCGCTCCGGCGGGCACGACGACGCAGAGGTAGAGCCCCAGCGCACCGAGCGCGAAGGAGGGCAGCAGCCACCCCAGCGTCGTGCCGGGCAGCCGGAGTCCGGCATCGCGGGCGGGGTCGCGGTCCAGCTCGCCCCACTGCGTGAGCAGCCGGCGCACCGCCACGTCCCGGCGCAGCCCGACGACGAGCAGGATCACCGCCGGGATCAGGGCGCCGGCGCCCAGAGCGAGCATCACCACGCCGACGATCGCGCTGATGGCGTCGTACGACTCCTCGAAGGTGATGACCGCCGTCCCGATGAACGACCAGCCGATCGCGCCGACCGCCCCCCACAGCCACAGCAGCCCGAGCCGGCCGGGTCCGATGTGCGCCTTCACCAGCGTGCCGAGCAGGAAGGACCGGTCGGCGAGCAGCGCGTCCCGGTCGGGCCAGGCGCGTATCTCCACGGGCGGCGGGGGCGGCGGCAGGACGAAGCGAGGGGACATGGGCAGACCCTATCGAGCGCCCCTGGCCCCAAGTGGCGGGCGGGGCTCAGGCGTTGCGGATGGCCTCGATGTCCAGGCGCCTCATGCCGAGCATCGCCTTCATCGCGCGGGCGGCCTTCTCCGGGTCCGGGTCGGTCAGGGCCTCACCGAGGCCCGGCGGGACGATCTGCCAGGAGAGGCCGTACTTGTCCTTGAGCCAGCCGCACTGGCTCTCCTGGCCGCCGCCGGAGGTGAGTTCGTTCCACAGCCGGTCCGCCTCCTCCTGCGAGTCGCACTCCACGGAGAGCGAGACGGCCTCGGTGAAGGTGAACTCGGGCCCGCCGTCGAACGCGACGTACTCCGCGCCGTCCAGCTGGAACCGTACGGTCATCGCCGTGCCCTCCTCGCCGGGGCCCGCGGCGGTCCAGCGGGTGGTCTCCAGGACGCGCGAGTCACCGCCGACGACGGAGACGTAGTAGTCGGCCGCTTCCTCGATCAGGCCCTTCGGGTACCACAGGAACGTGGTGACCTTCTGCATGGTGCTCTCCTCACGTACAGGGGCAAAGTGCCGTGAAGGGTAGACCGCGCGGGCGCCGGGAACTCATCGACGTGCCGGAGCTAAACCGCTCCGAGCGATGCGAAGCGCCAGCGGTGGACCGGCCGGGTGACGAGGTCCGGGTCGGGCTCGGGCAGCTCCGGCAGCTCGTCGGCGTACGCGCCCTGCCACCAGGTGATGACGAGGACCCGGTCCTGCGGGGCGCGCAGCAGCTCGCTGCGGAGCGGGGGGCGGGGCAGCGCGGCGGCGCGGGCGCGGGCCCACTCCGCCAGCTCGCCGCCCCGGCCCTCGGCGGCGCGGGCCTCCCACATCAGGGCGGTGACCGGGGCGCTCATGAGTAGAGGTTGTCCTTGCTGATCTCGTGCACGTGGTCGTGGTCGTGCGTGTGGGCGCCCGGTACGTGGGTCTCGGTGACGGGCAGCGAGGAGTCGGCGGACAGCTCCAGGTCGGAGGCGGGCCGGTTGCGGGCGACCATCTCGGCGCCGAGCGCGGCGACCATCGCCCCGTTGTCGGTGCACAGCTTCGGCCGGGGCACGCGCAGCCGGATGCCGGCCCGCTCGCACCGCTCCTCGGCGAGCGCGCGCAGCCGGGAATTGGCCGCGACGCCGCCGCCGATCATCAGGTGGTCGACGCCCTCGTCCTTGCAGGCGCGGACGGCCTTGCGGGTGAGCACGTCCACCACGGCCTCCTGGAAGGACGCGGCCACGTCCCGGACGGGCACCTCCTCGCCGGCCGCCCGCTTGGCCTCGATCCAGCGGGCGACGGAGGTCTTCAGGCCGGAGAAGGAGAAGTCGTACGCGGGGTCGCGCGAGCCGGTGAGACCGCGCGGGAAGGCGATCGCGGCCGGGTCCCCCTCGCGGGCGAGCCGGTCGATGACCGGGCCGCCGGGGAAGCCGAGGTCCAGGACCCGGGCGATCTTGTCGAACGCCTCGCCGGCCGCGTCGTCGATGGTCGCGCCGAGGGGCCGCACGTCGTTGGTGATGTCCGGCGCGAGCAGCAGCGAGGAGTGCCCGCCGCTGACCAGGAGCGCCATGGTCGGCTCGGGCAGCGGGCCGTGCTCCAGCTGGTCGACGCAGATGTGGGACGCCAGGTGGTTGACCCCGTAGAGCGGCTTGTTCAGCGCGTACGCGTACGCCTTGGCGGCGGAGACGCCGACGAGCAGGGCGCCCGCGAGGCCGGGTCCGGCGGTGACCGCGATGCCGTCGAGGTCGCGGCCGCTGACGCCGGCCTCCTTCAGGGCGCGCTCGATGGTGGGGACCATCGCCTCCAGGTGGGCGCGGGAGGCGATCTCCGGGACGACGCCGCCGAAGCGGGCGTGCGTGTCGACGCTGGACGCGACGGCGTCCGCGAGGAGCGTGGTTCCCCGGACGATGCCGACCCCGGTTTCGTCGCAGGAGGTCTCGATGCCGAGTACGAGCGGTTCGTCAGCCATCAGTGGATCCCGTTTTCTTCTGCTTCTTCGTGTACGTGGAGGCGCATGACGAGCGCGTCGATGTTGCCCGGCTGGTAGTAGCCGCGGCGGAAGCCGATCGGTTCGAAGCCGAAGCGCTCGTACAGCTTCTGGGCGCGCGTGTTGTCGACGCGGACCTCCAGGAGCACTTCGGCGCACTCGAAGGCCGTGGCGTGCCTGAGCAGGTCGGTCAGCAGCTCGGAACCGAGGCCGCCGCCCCAGTGGTCACGGGCGACGGCGATCGTCTGTACGTCGGCGAGGTCACCGGCGGCGGCGAGGCCCGCGTACCCGACGATCCGGCCGGTGCCGGGCTCCTCGGCGACGACGTAGCGGCGGGTGGCCGCCGGGCCGCGCGCGTACGCCAGCTCGGACCAGAACATGCCCGCCGACCAGGCGTCCTCCGGGAACAGCTCGTGCTCGAGGGCGAGCACGGGTTCGATGTCCCACCAGCGCATCTCGCGCAGCACCGCGGTCGTGACGGTCACTTCGGGGTGACCACCTTGTAGTTCTTCGGGACCTGCGCGTCGGGCCTGCGCAGGTAGAGCGGCTGCGGCGGCAGCAGCTCCTCGCCCGCCGCGAGGCGTTCGGCGGCGAGGCCCGCGAGGGCGCCAGCCGCGAGGTGTTCGGGGCCGCGCGCGTCCGGGAACGCCGCGGGGTACAGCACCGCGCCCGCGCCGACGACCGGCAGGCCCGCGAGCCGGTCCGCGATGTCGGCGGGCCGGTCGACGGAGGGGCCTTCGGTCCGGGTGCGGGCGTCCTCGTAACGCGCCCAGTAGACCTCCTTGCGGCGGGCGTCCGTGGCGACGGCGAAGGGGCCGTCGAGCCCGGCGGCGTACGCGAGGCCGTCCAGGGTGCACAGGCCGTGCACGGGCACGGAGAGCGCCGAGCCGAAGGTGGCGGCCGTCACCAGGCCGACGCGCAGTCCGGTGTACGGGCCGGGGCCGACGCCCACGACGACGTCCGTCACGGCGTCGAGTGTCATTCCGGCGTCCGCGAGGACCCGGTCGACGGCGGGCAGCAGCAGCTCCCCGTGCCTGCGGGCGTCGACCTGCGCGGACTCGGCGACGACACGGGTCCCGTCGTGCAGGGCGACGGTGACGGCGGGGGTGGCGGTATCCATTGCGAGCAAGAGCACGCAAACAGCCTACGGCTCCGGCGCGGCCCGCCCCGCGCCCCGTACGGCATCCCGGCCCGGGCTGTCCCGGCTGCTACCGTCACCGGGTATACGCGGAGTACGTGTAAACGCTTGTACGACTTACGGTTCGCGTACGACGTACGGTTCGCGCCTTACGGCACACGACAGCGAAAGAGGCACGCACGGTGGCAAGGGGCAGCTCGGGAATCGTGGCCGCGCTCACCGCGGCGGCCGTCGCGGCGGTCGGCTTCCTGGCGTACCAGGCTTCCGCGAATGTGCCGGACGACCTGGCCGCGAAGCCGAAGGCGTCCGCCAGCGCCTCGCCGTCCGCCCCGGCCGGCGAGCACGGCAAGGCCAAGCCGAAGAAGGACCCGCTCACCGTCCCCGCCGGCTCCGGCACCGGGGCCCGGGTCGTCTACGCGCTGCACGACCGCCGGGTGTGGCTGGTGGACGCGAAGGGGAAGGCGTCGCGGACGTTCAAGGTGATGCCGAGCCCGGTGCACGCGGTGCCGGGCACGTATCACGTGACGTCGCGCTCGGGCAGCGTGAAGGGGTCCGACGGCGTGCCGATCGAGCACGTGGTGCGGTTCGCCACGGTGAACGACGTGACGATCGGCTTCAGCGCCGCGCAGGACGGGTCGATGGAGGAGCCGGACCCCACGGTGAAGGCGGGGGGCGTGCGGATGTCCCGGGCCGACGGGGATGCGGTGTGGCGGTTCGCCACGGTGGGGGCGACGGTGGTGGTGGTCCCGTAGCGCGGGCCGCCCCTTTGTCCTCAATCGCCGGACGGGCTTGATTCGCCGGTGCGGGCCGTGCGCTCCCCCGTTACCGATGTCCTCAATCGCCGGACGGGCTTGAATGTGCGGCCCGTCCTCGGACGTGCCGAAGATGTCCTCAATCGCCGGACGGGCTTGAATGTGCGGCCCGTCCGGATTTTGCCGCGCGAGTGGTCGTGGCCGGGCGGTCGGGGTTCGTCGGGCGGGGCTTGTTGCGTGGGGACGGGGGTGTCGATACCGCGGTTGCCGCCGCGTTCGCGGCCAGCAGGGTGCTCATCGGTACCGCCGCTCGCGGCGGCCCGGTTTCGCGGTCGGATGTCGGCATGGCGCCTCCTGGGGCTCCGGCTCCGGTGGAAGGCGTGGTTAGGTAGACCTAACCCGCTCTCGTCCTCCATGTCACCATGCCCGCCCCGTCCCGCGCAACATTTTGCCGACACCGCGTCGGAAACAGCCGCCCGCTCAGCCCCAGGGCGCCCAGGACTCGTTCCGCAGCCCCGCCCAGCGCGTCCCCACGCCCACCAGGGTCACCGTGCGGCGCTCGTCGTCGGTGTCCCCCACCGCCCGGTCGATGAACACCTGGAGCCGGTCGTCCGACAGCTCCTCGACCTTGCCGTCGCCCCACTCCACGACCACCACGGACTCCGGCAGCGACACGTCGAGGTCCAAGTCCTCCATCTCGTCGAGACCGCCGCCCAGCCGGTACGCGTCGACGTGGACCAGCGCGGGCCCGCCGGTGAGCGAAGGGTGGACGCGGGCGATCACGAAGGTGGGGGACGTCACCGCGCCCCGTACGCCCAGGCCCTCGCCGAGCCCCCGGGTCAGGGTCGTCTTGCCGGCGCCCAGCTCGCCGGTGAGCATCACGAGGTCGCCGGGGCGCAGCGCGGCGGCGAGCCGGCGGCCCAGGGCCTGCATCTGTTCGGGGGAGTCGAGGGCGAGGCGCACACTGACGGCGCCGGGGACGTGTCCGTACGCGGCGGCCTCAGTGGCCGCCGGGCTGTTCTGCGGTTCCATGCCCGCCAACGTTAGAGGACTCCGGTACGGCTCCGGCCCGCACCAGCAGGTCCGCGAGCCGGTCGGTCACCGTCTCGGGGTGCTCCAGCATGACCAGGTGCCCGGCGTCCGGGACGATGACCAGTTCCGCGTCGGGCAGCAGGTCCGCGATGGCCTCGCTGTGCGAGCTGGGCGTCACCAGGTCCTTGTCACCGGCCAGGATGAGGACCGGGAGGTCGCGGAAGAGGGGCAGGGTCGCGCTCTTGTCGTGCTCCGCGAAGGCGGGGTAGAACTCGGCGACCACGTCGATCGGAGTGGACTCGATGAGCCGTTCCGCGAACCGCGCGACGGCCGGGTCCACGTCCCGGGAGCCGAATGAGTACCGCTTGACCAGCCCGGCGAACAGGTCGGCGGTCGCCCGGCGCCCCCGCTCCACCAGTTCCGCCTGCGAGCCGAGCGCCCGCAGCACCCCGGGGAGCACCCGCCGCACGGCGTTGACGCCCATCACGGGCAGCCCGAAGCTGACCTCGTTCAGCCTGCCGCTCGACGTACCGACGAAGGCGACGGCGGCGACCCGGTCGCGGATCAGCTCCGGGTACTGCTCGGCGAGCGCCATGATCGTCATGCCGCCCATGGAGTGGCCGACGAGGACGAGCGGGCCCTCGGGCGCCGCGGTGTCGATGACGGCCTTGAGGTCGCGGCCGAGCTGGTCGATGCCGACGGGCACCCCGCCCCCCTCGCGGGCCTGGGCGCGGCCGCGCTCGGAGCGGCCGTGGCTGCGCTGGTCCCAGTGGACGGTGCGCACGATGCCGCGCAGGGCGGCGCGCTGGAAGTGCCAGGAGTCCTGGCCGAGGCAGTAGCCGTGGCTGAAGACGACGGTGACGGGGGCGGGCTCCTTGCGCCCGAAGAGGCGGCGCCGGCGGGGGCCCGAGGGGGCGGGGTCCTCCGGGGGATCGACCTCGTCCACCTCGTAGTACAGCTCGGTGCCGTCGTCGGCGGTGGCCCGGCCGGGCGTCCCGCGCAGCGCGCCGTACGGTCCGGTCGCGTCCAGGGCGAGGCGGGCGCGCTTGCGCATGCCCCGGCCGACGGTCAGCCGCTCCACCGCGACCCCGGCCGCGGCCCCGGCGGCGAGCACGCCTATGGCGGCGCCGGCGATGCCCGCCCGGCGCCAGCCGGTCCCCGAGGCGGCCGCCGTCGCCACCACGTCACCCGTACTGATGTCGCTCACCCGTGCCCCGCTCCTCGTGGGTCGTGTCAGTCCGTCCCGGCGCCCAGGTGCACGCGCTCCACCCGGGCGCCGATCCGGGTGACGATCTCGTACGCGATGGTGCCGGCCGCCTCCGCCCAGTCCTCGGCGCTCGGCTCGCCCCGGTCGCCGGGGCCGAAGAGCACCGCCTCGCTGCCCGCCGCCACCTCGTCGCCGTCCAGGTCCACGACGAACTGGTCCATGGCGATCCGGCCCGCGACGGTCCGCCGCACCCCGCCGACCAGGACCGGGCCCCGGCCGGACGCGTGGCGCGGGATGCCGTCGGCGTAACCGAGGGGCACCAGGGCGAGCGTGGTCTCGCGGGGCGTCGTGTAGTGGTGGCCGTAGCTGATGCCGTGGCCGGCCGGGACCTGCTTGACCAGGGCGACGGACGCGGCGAGCGTCATCACGGGGCGCAGCCCGAAGTCGGCGGAGGTCCCCAGCTCGGGGCTGGGCGAGATGCCGTACATGGCGATCCCGGTCCGGACCAGGTCGAAGTGGGACTCGGGGACGGTCAGGGTCGCCGGGGAGTTGGCGATGTGCCGCACCTCGGGCTCGACGCCGGCCTTCTCGGCGTACGCCACCATGTCGCGGAAGGTGTCCAGCTGGGCGGTGATCGAGGGGTGGCCCGGCTCGTCGGCGCAGGCGAAGTGCGACCAGAGGCCGGTGACCCGCGCGGTGCCCGCGCGCTCGGCGGTGCGGGCGGCGGCGACCAGCTCGGGCCAGTCGGCGGGCTGGCAGCCGGCCCGGCCGAGTCCGGTGTCGGCCTTGAGGTGGATCCGGGCGGTCCGCCCGGCCGCCGCGGCGGCCTCGGTGGCCTCGCGCAGCGCCCACATCCCGCTGACCGACACGTCGATGCCGGCCTCGATCGCCTCGCGCCAGGGCCCGCCCGGCGTCCAGAGCCAGCACAGCATCCGGCCGTCTAGCCCGGCGGCGCGCAGGGCCAGGGCCTCCTGCGGGGTCGCGGTGCCCAGCCAGGCGGCGCCCGCCTCCCGCGCGGCGCGCGCGCAGGGGACCGCGCCGTGCCCGTAGGCGTCGGCCTTGACCACGGCCATGAGGTGCGCCCCGGCCGCCCGGGCGCGCAGGGCGCGCACGTTGGCGCGGAGTGCGGCGAGGTCGATCTCGGCACGGGCTCGCAAGGACGCTGTCTCGTTCATATCGCGCCCAGTTTCTCATTGCCGCCCATGCGGGCCGGTCCGGCGGGGCGCGTCAGCGGTGGCGCAGCTGGTGTTCCAGGTGGTCGGCGAGGACCGGTACGTGGCTGTGCTCGACGTCCTTGACGGCGGTCACGAGCGTCACCGGGCCGCCTTCCCGGACCAGCCCGGCGAGTTCGTCCACGGCCGCCGCCTCCGCCGGACCGGAGAGTTCCGCGCGGTAGCGCTCCACGAAGGTGTCGTAGCGGGTGGCGGAGCGGTCCTCGTGGTACCAGGAGCGCAGCTCGTCCGACGGGGTGAGGTCCTTGAGCCAGCGGTCGATCGCGGCCTTCTCCTTGGACACCCCGCGCGGCCACAGCCGGTCCACCAGGACGCGGGTGCCGTCGCCCTCCTCGACCCCGTCGTACACCCGGCGTACGCGCACGTCACCGCTGCTGCTCACGGCCGGTCACCTCTCCTCGGCGGTCGTTCTCCTCAGCTTCGCTCAGGCCCGGACGTCCCGCCACGCCCCGGGGATGGCGTCGGCGACGTCCATCGCGGCGAGCGGGGAGCCGTCGGCCGCGCGGCGGGCGGCGAGCCCGTGCAGATAGGCCCCGGCGGACGCGGCGTCGAGCGGGGCGAGCCCGGCGGCGAGCAGGGACCCGGTGAGGCCGGAGAGCACGTCGCCGCTGCCGGCGGTGGCCAGCCACGGGGTGCCGGTCGGGTTGACCCGGACCGGGGTGTGCGGGGTGTCGGTGGCGACGAGGGTGGTCGAGCCCTTGAGCAGCACCGTGGCGCCGAACCGCCCGGCCAGCTCCCGTACGGCGGCGAGCCGCCCCGCCTCGACCTCCTCGCGCGCCACGCCGAGCAGCGCGGCGGCCTCCCCGGCGTGCGGGGTGAGGACGGTGGGCGCGGTACGGCCCCGCACCACGTCCGGGTCGAGGAGCCGCAGTCCGTCCGCGTCGACCAGGACCGGCACGTCGGTGGCCAGCACGTCGGAGACGGCCGCCACGGCCTCGGTGCCGTCGCCGAGCCCGGGGCCGACGACCCACGCCTGCACTCGCCCGGCCTCCGAGGGGCGGCCCGCGTGGACCAGGGCCTCCGGATGCCGGGCGATGACCGCCTCGCCGCCGGGGCCCGCGTAGCGCACGGCCCCCGCCCCGGCGCGCAGCGCCCCGGAGACGGCGAGCACGGCGGCGCCCGGGTAGCGCGTCGAACCGGCGGCGATGCCGACGACCCCGCGCCGGTACTTGTCGCTCTCGGCGGCCGGCACGGGCAGCAGCGCGGCCACGTCCGCGTACTGGAGGGCTTCCAGGTCGGGCACCCCGGGGAGTTCGGGCCCGAGGCCGATGTCCACGAGGCGCAGCGCCCCGGCCCGTTCGGCTGCCGGGTCCACGAGCAGCGCCGGCTTGTACGCGCCGAAGGTGACGGTGGCGTCCGCGCGCACCGCGTCGCCGGTCACCTCACCGGTGTCCGCCTCGACCCCGCTGGGCAGGTCGACGGCGACGACGGGCGCGCCGTGCGCGGTGTACTTCCGGACCAGCCCGGCGGCCTCGGGGCGCAGTCCGCCGCGTCCGCCGATGCCGGTGATCGCGTCCACGACGAGGTCGATGCGCCCGGCCCAGTCCGCGTGGGCGGTGCTCTCCGCGCCGTCCACGACGCGTCCGCCGGCCGCGAGCAGGGCCGCGCTGCCGCCCTCGTGGGCCCGGCCCGGGGTGACCCGCACGGCGACCACGCCCGCGCCGCGCCGGGCGAGCCGGGCCCCGGCGTACAGGGCGTCGCCGCCGTTGGCGCCGGTGCCGACGAGGAGGACGACGCGGGAGCCGTAGACCCGGCCGGCCCGGCGCAGCAGACCGGCGCAGGCGGCGGCGAGCCCGGCGGCGGCACGCTGCATCAGCGCACCTTCGGGGAGCCGTGCCATGAGGGCCTGTTCGGCGGCCCGTACGGTTTCGACGCTGTAGGCGGTACGCATGCCTTCAACGTACGCAGATCGAACGCCCCCCGCAGCCTTCCCCCTCCAAGCGACGGCCCGCCCATTCGAGCCCGCCCGGCAAACAGCCACAACGGCGGCCGGCCAAAACCAAGCCCGTCCGGCGATCGAGGACGCAACCGGCACATCGGAGCACCCGAGGCCACCGGGGCCTCGCCCGCTCACCCCTCCGCGATCACCACCGCGGACGCCACCCCCGCGTCGTGGCTGAGCGAGACATGCCACTGCCGCACCCCCAACTCCGCGGCGCGAGCCGCCACCGTGCCGCGCACCCGCAGCCGTGGCTGCCCGCTCTCCTCCACGTACACCTCGGCGTCCGTCCACAGCAGCCCCCCGGGCGCGCCGAGCGCCTTGGCCAAGGCCTCCTTCGCGGCGAACCGGGCGGCCAGCGAAGCGATGCCGCGCCGCTCGCCGCTCGGCAGCAGCAGCTCCGCCTCCACGAACAGCCGCGCCGCGAGTTGCGGCGTACGCTCCAGCGCCGCGTCGAACCGCTCGATCTCCGCCACGTCGATCCCGACCCCGATGATCACGTACCCACCCTCACTGTTCGTCTCGGCTCACTCCACGGTGACGGACTTCGCCAGGTTGCGCGGCTGGTCCACCTCGTTGCCGCGGGCCGTCGCGAGTTCGCAGGCGAAGACCTGCAAGGGCACGGCGGCGACCAGCGGCTGAAGCAGCGTAGGCGTTGCGGGGATGCGGATGAGGTGGTCGGCGTACGGGACGACCTCGTCGTCGCCCTCCTCGGCGATGACGACGGTGCGGGCGCCGCGGGCCCGGATCTCCTGGATGTTCGACACGATCTTGCCGTGCAGCACGGACCGCCCGGCCGGGGAAGGGACCACGACGACGACGGGCACCCCGTCCTCGATGAGCGCGATCGGCCCGTGCTTCAGCTCGCCGGCGGCGAATCCCTCGGCGTGCATGTACGCGAGTTCCTTGAGCTTCAGCGCGCCTTCCAGGGCGACCGGGTAGCCGACGTGCCGGCCGAGGAAGAGCACGGTGTCCTGGGAGGCCAGGGAACGGGCCAGCTCCCGGACCGGCTCCATGGTCTCCAGGACCCGTTCGACCGAGCCGCTGATCTCGGAGAGCTGCCGGATGACGGTGCGGATCTCGTCGCCCCACTTGGTGCCGCGCACCTGGCCGAGGTAGAGGGCGACGAGGTAGCAGGCGACGAGCTGGGTGAGGAACGCCTTCGTGGAGGCGACGGCGACCTCGGGCCCGGCGTGGGTGTAGAGCACGGCGTCGGACTCGCGGGGGATGGTGGAGCCGTTGGTGTTGCAGATGGCGAGCACCTTCGCGCCCTGCTCGCGGGCGTGCCGCAGCGCCATCAGGGTGTCCATGGTCTCGCCGGACTGCGAGATGGCGACGACCAGGGTGTGCGGGTCCAGGATCGGGTCGCGGTAGCGGAACTCGCTGGCCAGCTCGGTCTCGCAGGGGATGCGGGTCCAGTGCTCGATGGCGTACTTGGCGATCATCCCGGCGTGGTACGCGGTGCCGCAGGCGATGATCACCACCTTGTCGACCTCGCGCAGCTCGCCTCGCGTGATGCGCACCTCGTCCAGGTGGAGGGTGCCCTCGGGGTCGATGCGGCCGAGGAGGGTGTCGGTGACCGCCTTCGGCTGCTCGGCGATCTCCTTGAGCATGAAGGAGGCGTACCCGCCCTTCTCGGCGGCCGAGGCGTCCCAGTCCACGTGGTACTCGCGCACCTCGGCGGGCCGGCCGTCGAAGCCGGTGACGAGGACGCCGTCCCGGCGCAGCTCCACGACCTGGTCCTGGCCGAGTTCGATCGCGGACCGGGTGTGCTCGATGAACGCGGCGACGTCGGAGGCGAGGAAGGACTCGTCGTCCCCGAGCCCCACGACGAGCGGGGAGTTGCGCCGGGCGCCGACCACCACGCCGGGCGCGTCCGCGAAGACCGCGACCAGGGTGAACGCCCCGTCGAGGCGGCGGCACACCTGGCGCATGGCCTCCGCCGGCTCCCCGCTCTGGCTGTACGCCTCGGCGAGGAGGTGGGCGACGGTCTCGGTGTCGGTCTCGGAGAGCAGGTCGTGGCCGCGCTCGCCGAGCTCGGCGCGCAGGGCGGCGAAGTTCTCGATGATCCCGTTGTGGACGACCGCGACGCGGCCGGCGTTGTCCAGGTGCGGGTGGGCGTTGGTGTCGGTGGGGCCGCCGTGGGTGGCCCAGCGGGTGTGCCCGATCCCGGCGCTGCCGGCCGGGAGCGGGTGCTCGCTCAGCGACTTCTCCAGGTTGACCAGCTTCCCGGCCTTCTTGGCGGCGGCGAGCCCGCCGTCGGCGAGGACGGCGATGCCGGCGGAGTCGTAGCCCCGGTACTCGAGCCGCTTGAGGCCCGCGACGACGACGTCCTGTGCCGACTGCCCGCCGACGTAACCCACGATTCCGCACATAGTGGTCCCTTCCTGGTCACCAGCCCCTGTTCTTCGCATAGTCGCAGAAGTAACCCCTATTTCAAGCCGACCGGAGCGCTATCCGGCGCGTACCGGCACGGGTTCCCGCACCTCGGCCGCGGTCGCGCGCCGCTCCCCCCTGACCAGCAGCAGCACCGCCGCCCCCGCGACGATCCCCACCGCACCGGCCACCACCGCGGCCGTGTTCAGCCCCGAGGCGAACGCCGCCCGCAGCGCGTGCTCCGGCACCCCGGCGGCCCGCAGCCCCGCCGCGCCGCCGCCCGCCAGGGCGTGGGACTCCCCGTCACCCAGGCTCTCCGCCATCCGGGAGGTCAGCACCGTCCCGAGCACGGCGACCCCGAAGGCGTACCCGAGCTGGCGGAAGGTGTTGACCGCGCCGCCCGCCATGCCGGCCCGCTCCGGCGGGACCGCCGCGAGCGCCGCGCCCGCGATGGCCGGCGAGACCAGACCCGTACCGATGCCCGCGAGCGCCAGGCCCGGGATCAGGGCGGGCCAGGAGGAGCCCGCGCCCAGGACCGCCTGGGCGAGGGTGCCGGCGCCGATGAGCGCGAGCCCGACGCCGATGGTGAACCGCGGCTGCGCCCCGTGCAGCAGCCGGCCGCCGGCCGCGGCGACCACGAACGAGGTCGCGGCCAGCGGCAGGACCGCCAGGCCGCCCTGGACCGGGCTGAGTCCGAGGACCGTCTGCAACCAGATCGAGGTGTACGGCAGCACGCCGAAGGCCGCCATGTTGAAGGCGAGCGCCCCGGCCATCACCCCGGTGAACGCGGAGGTGCGGAACAGCGACAGGTCGAGCAGCGGGTGCGCGACGCGCAGCTCCACGAGGACGAAGCAGACCAGGGCGAGCGCGGCGATCCCGAACGTGGCGAGCGTCTGCCCGGACGCCCAGCCGACGCTGCCCGCCCGGACGACGGCGTACGTGGCCGCCCCGGCGAACACCGCGAAGGCGGCGGTCCCCGCCCAGTCGGTGCGCCGGTCCCGCACCCCGTGCGACTCGGGCACGGTCCGCAGCGTCAGCCAGATCGCGGCCACGCTCACGGGGAGGTTGACGAAGAAGATCCACCGCCAGCCGGGCCCCTCGGCGAGCAGCCCGCCGACCACGGGCCCGATCGCGGCGGCACCCCCGCTCACCGCGCCCCACAGCCCGAGCGCGACGGACCGCTCCTTGCCCCGGTACACCGAGGCCAGCAGCGGCAGCGTCGTCGCGAACATCGCGGCGGCGCCCACGCCCTGGACCCCGCGCGCCGCCACCAGCAGGCCCGGCGACGAGGCGAGCCCGCAGGCCAGCGAGGCGGCCGCGAACAGCACGACGCCGGCGACGTGCACCCGGCGCCGGCCGAGCCGGTCGGCCGCCGCGCCGATGCCGAGGAGCAGGGCGGCCAGCGCGAGGGCGTAGCCGTCGATGACCCATTGCAGATCGGAGAGCGAGGCGCCGAGCGCCTTCGCCATGTCGGGCAGTGCCACGATGACGATCGTGACGTCCAGCAGCAGCATGAACGTCCCCAGACAGACCGCGGTGAGCGGCCCCCACTTACGCATGTCCTTGTCCTTCTCCCGAGCGGGTTCCGTGTGACCGGCGGCCACCCCCGTACGATCGGGTGAGGGCGGCCGGAATCCCCAGCCAGTGACACCGCGGCGCCGGAATCCGACATGGAAGGGGGCTTCGGGAGTGGAATCACCCACCCGGGGCGATGCCCTGGACCTGCGCATCCTGCACGCGCTGGAGCTGGACGCCCGCGCGTCCTTCAGCCGGATCGCGGCCGTCCTCGGCGTCTCCGACCAGACGGTCGCGCGCCGCTTCCGGAAGCTGCGGGCGGAGGGCGGGCTGCGGGTGGTGGGCGTGCGGTGCGCGGCCGCCGAGGAGTCGTTCGAGCACTGGCTGCTGCGGGTGCGGTGCGCGCCGGAGGGCGCGATGCCGATCGCGGAGGCGCTCGCCAAGCGGCCCGACACGTCGTGGATCGGGCTGACGTCGGGCGGTACGGAGGTGACGTGCACGGTCAACGTGCGCAGCCGGAACGACGCGGACGACCTGCTCATCGGCAAGCTGCCGCGCACCCCGCACATCGTGGACATCCGCGCGCACCAGCTGCTGCACCGGTTCTACGGGGGCCCCGCCGGCTGGCTGCACAAGAGCGGGGCGCTGACCCCGGAGGAGGCCGCCGCCCTCACCCCGGCGCCCGCACCCGCCCCACCCGGCCCCGCCGTCATCACCGCCGACGACGAGCCCCTGGTCGCCGCGCTGGAACGGGACGGCCGGGCCACGTACCCGGAACTCCAGCGGGCGACCGGCCTCTCCGAATCGGCGGTCCGGCGCCGGCTGGCCCGGCTGGTGGCCTCGGGCGCGCTGTACGTCGACGTGGAGTTCGACTCCGGCCACATCGGACACCGCAACGCGAGCATGCTCTACGTCACCGCCGCGCCCCGCGCCCTGCACGCGGTGGGCACGGCGCTGGCCGCCGACCGGGAGGTGGCGTACGCGGCGGCCACCACGGGCCCGTCCAACCTGGTCGCGGTCGTGATCACCCGCGACTCGGCCCACTTCTACCGCTACCTCAGCGAACGCCTGGGCGGCCTGGACGGCGTCGAGCACGTGGAGTCGATGCCGCTGCTGCGCCGGGTGAAGCAGCTGACGTACCGGCAGTTCCGGGGGTAACGGGTCGGCCGCGACCGGCCGGCCCCCGCCAACACCGGCCGCACCACCTATCGTTGGCCCGCTGGTACGGCCGGATGAGAGGGAGCACCGTGCAGGACGAAGCAGAGGATTCCGTCGAGACCATGCTGACCCACGTCGCGCCGGACGGCGTCGCCCCGGCCCAGGGGTACAGCCATGTCGTCGTGGGCGAGGGCAGGCTCGTCGCGGTCTCGGGGCAGATCGCGCTGGACGAGAAGGGGAATCTGGTCGGGGAGGGCGATCCCGCCGCCCAGGCGCGTCAGGTCTTCGAGAATCTGAAGCGCTGCCTGGAGGCGGGCGGGGCGACCTTCGCCGACGTCGCGAAGCTCACCTTCTACGTCACCGACGTGGCGTTCCTGCCGGCCATCCGCGTCGCGCGGGACGCCCATGTCGACGTGGCACGCCCCCCGGCCAGCACGGCGGTACAGGTGGCCGCCCTCTTCCGGCCGGACCTGCTCATGGAAGTGGAAGCCCTCGCCGTCATCCCGTGGTGACCCGACCGGTCCCCGGTCACCCCACCGCTCCCGGCGACCGCAGCCACCCACCATCCCGCGCCACTTCCCCCGCCACGCGCAGCAGTTGGGCGGTGACCGGGCGGCCGCCCCGGCCCCGGGTGAGGAGGTGGAGTTCGATGGCCGCTCCCCCGGTCAGGGGACGCCAGACGAGTCCGGCGGGGAGGCTCGGCGCAGCGGAGCCACCGACGACCGAGACCGCTTCGCCGCGGGCGACCGGGGTGTGCCCGGCGTCGAACGACAGGGCGCGCAGGAGGAGTCGGGGCGCGGCGCCGTCGCGGTCCAGGATGCCGGTGATCGCGTCGTAGTGGCCCGGGTTGGCCTCGCGCGGGTGGATGAGGAGCGTTTCGGCGGAGAGCTCGGCCGGGTCCACGGCGGGGCGCGCCGCGAGGCGGTGGGCGGCGGACATCAGGACGCCCTGCGGTTCCAGCCGTACGAGCGTCCGCACCAGCTCCGGCGTCGGCGGCGGGCAGCGGACCAGGCCCGCGTCGAGGGTCCCGTCCGCGACACCGGACAGGATCTCGGCGGTGGACAGCAGCCGGGTGTCGGCGGTGATGCCGGGCAGCCGGTCCGCCAGGGCGGCGAGGATCGCGGGGGCCGTCTCGTAACTCGTGCTCATGCTGTAACCGAGCACCAGGGTTCCGGTCTCGCCCCCGGCGAAGCCGCGCACGTCGCGCCAGAGGCGGTCCGCCTCCTCGCAGAGGGCCGCGCCGCGCTCCATCAACAGCCGCCCGGCCTCCGTGGGTTCGACGGAGTGCGTGGTGCGGTCCAGGAGTCGGACGCCCAACTCCCTTTCCAGCTCCCGTATCTGGCGGCTGAGCGCGGGCTGCGCGATGTGCAGGCGCTCGGCGGCACGGGTGAAGTTGCGTTCCATGGCCACGGCCAGGAAGTAGCGCAGGCGCCGTAGATCGGACATGCGGAACAGCATATGACCTGCGGTGATGCCGGGCGGTTCTGGAGCGATCGGGAACAGGTCTTTCCCTCCGCGGCCCCGGTCCTCGTAGCGTTCGGGCAACCGCAGAGGAAAGGACACACGATCATGACCAGCACCCCCAAGGACATCGTCCTCGACTACATGAAGGCCCTGGCCGAGGGCGACATGAACCGGCTGAGGGCGTTCTTCGACACCGATGCCACCTGGACGCTCGCCGGTGACCTTCCGGTCTCGGGCACCTGGACCGGGCCGGACGAGATCTTCGGCGAGTTCGTCGCCACGATGACCGCCCGGCTGGTGCCGGAGACGATGGAGATCGAGTTCCTGGGCGTCCTCGCGGAGGGCGAGCGGGTGCTCGCGGAGTGGCGGACGCGCGGGCTGACCCGGAAGGGCGCCCGCTACGACCAGCACTGCCTGGCCGTGTTCACCGTGCGGGACGGCCGGATCGCCGCCGTGCGGGAACACTTCGACACCCTCCACGCCCACAACGTCGTCTTCGCCTGAGGAGCCCGGGATGCGCGCGCAACTCCCCGCCGCCGAAGCAGGCGGCACCGTCCGTATCGGCGAGGCCCCCGAGCCCGTCCCCGCCGCCGACGAGGCCCTGGTCGCGGTCGAGGCGTACTCGGTCAACCGGGGCGAGACCTTCCAGCTCGACGGGCAGCTGGACCGCCGGTGGCCCGGCTGGCGGCCCGGCAAGGACGTGGCCGGCACCGTCGTAGCGGCGGCGGCCGACGGCACCGGCCCGGCCGCCGGTGCCCGCGTCGTCGCCCACCCGCCCGCGTACGGCTGGGCCGAGCGCGTCGCCGTCCCGGTGCACAGCCTCGCCCCGCTCCCCGACAGCGTGGACGCGGTGACGGCGGCGGCCCTCCCGCTGGCCGGGATCACCGCGCTGCGCCTGCTGCGGGCGGCGGGCCCGGTCGCGGGGCGGCGGGTCCTGCTCACCGGGGCGAGCGGGGGCGTCGGCCACTACGTCACGGAGCTGGCGGCCTCCTCGGGCGCGGCGGTGACGGCGGTCAGCGCGACCCGGGAGCGCGGGGCGCGGCTGCTGGACCTGGGGGCCGAGGCGGTGGTGACGTCGCCGAAGGACGCGGAGGGTCCGTACGACGTGGTCCTGGAGTCGGTGGGCGGCGACTCGCTGCCGGCCGCGCTCGCCCGGCTGGCCCCGGGCGGCCTGCTGGTCTGGTTCGGCCAGGCGAGCCGCACCCCCGTCACGCTGGACTTCTTCGACTTCTTCGGCGGCCCCGCCCAGGCCCGTATCGCCCACTTCGACTACACCCGCGCCGACACCACGTACGCGTCCGAACTCACCACCCTGGTACGGCTGGTGGCGGGCGGGCGGCTGCACCCGGAGATCGGCTCGGTGCGCGACTGGTCGCACACCGGGGACGCCGTCGCGGACATCCGGGCGCGCCGGGTGCGGGGGAACGCGGTGCTTACGGTGGGATGAGGAAGCGGGACGGTGCACGGCGATGAGTCCGGGCCGCCCGAGGAGTCACCCCTTGCGTAGTCACCCAGCACCGGGAGAAGAGCACCCATGACTCAACTGCTGAAGGTCCAGAACTTCACCGTTTCCGCCGACGGCGTCGCCTGCGGGGAGAACCAGACCCTGGAGCGGCCCTTCGGCCACGTCGACCCGGGGCAGTTGTTCTCCTGGGCCGGGGCCACGGCGAGCTGGCCGAACCGGACCGACCCGGGCGGCAGCCGGGGCCTGGACGACTACCTGACCCGGGACTTCTCGCACAACATCGGCGCCGAGATCATGGGCCGCAACAAGTTCGGTCCGCAGCGCGGGCCCTGGGAGGACCACGAGTGGCAGGGCTGGTGGGGCGACGAGCCGCCGTTCCACACCCCGGTGTTCGTCCTCACCCACCACGAGCGCCCCTCGTTCACGCTCTCCGACACCACGTTCCACTTCGTCGCCGGCGAGCCCGCCGAGGTCCTGGCGCGGGCGCGGGAGGCCGCCCAGGGCAAGGACGTGCGCCTCGGCGGCGGGGTGACGACCGTCCGGGAGTTCCTGGACGCCGACCTGATCGACACCCTGCACATCGCGGTGGCGCCGCAGAAGCTGGGGTCCGGGCTGCGGCTGTGGGACTCGCCGGACGAGCTGCGCGACCGGTTCCACCTGGACGTCGTGCCGAGCCCGAGCGGGATGACGCACCACCTGTTCTGGCGGAAGTGAGGGGACCGGCTCCCAGGTAGGGCCGGGCGGCGGGACCGGGTAGGACGGGGCGGCGGGGCCCGGTAGGACCGGGAGGCGGGGCCCGGTAGGACCGGGCAGCGGGGCCCGGTAGGACCGGGCAGCGGGGCCGGGTAGGACCGGGCAGCGGGACCACGTTGCATGATCATGCGAGATGATGCATAATCTTCCTATGTCCAAGGTCCTCACCTCCCTGCCCACCGGCGAACGCGTCGGCATCGCCTTCTCGGGCGGCCTCGACACCTCGGTCGCGGTCGCGTGGATGCGCGACAAGGGTGCCGTCCCGTGCACCTACACCGCCGACATCGGCCAGTACGACGAGCCCGACATCGCCTCGGTCCCGGGCCGCGCCAAGACGTACGGCGCCGAACTCGCCCGCCTGGTCGACTGCCGCGCCGCTCTCGTCGAGGAGGGCCTGGCCGCGCTGACGTGCGGGGCGTTCCACATCCGCTCGGGCGGCCGGGCGTACTTCAACACGACGCCGCTGGGCCGCGCGGTCACCGGCACGCTCCTGGTCCGGGCGATGCTGGAGGACGACGTCCAGATCTGGGGCGACGGCTCCACGTTCAAGGGCAACGACATCGAGCGGTTCTACCGCTACGGCCTGCTGGCCAACCCGCACCTGCGCATCTACAAGCCCTGGCTGGACGCCGAGTTCGTGACGGAGCTCGGCGGCCGCAAGGAGATGTCGGAGTGGCTGGTCGCCCACGGCCTGCCCTACCGGGACAGCACCGAGAAGGCGTACTCCACCGACGCCAACATCTGGGGCGCCACCCACGAGGCGAAGACGCTGGAGCACCTGAACACCGGTGTGGAGACCGTCGAGCCGATCATGGGCGTGCGGTTCTGGGACCCGTCGGTCGAGATCGAGACCGAGGACGTCACGATCGGCTTCGACCAGGGCCGGCCGGTCACGATCAACGGCGAGAAGTTCGACACCGCCGTCGGTCTGGTCCTGAAGGCGAACGCCATCGGCGGCCGCCACGGCATGGGCATGTCCGACCAGATCGAGAACCGGATCATCGAGGCCAAGAGCCGGGGCATCTACGAGGCCCCCGGCATGGCCCTGCTGCACGCCGCGTACGAGCGCCTGGTCAACGCCATCCACAACGAGGACACCCTCGCCCAGTACCACAACGAGGGCCGCCGCCTCGGCCGTCTGATGTACGAGGGCCGCTGGCTGGACCCGCAGGCGCTGATGGTCCGCGAGTCGATCCAGCGCTGGGTCGGTACGGCCGTCACCGGCGAGGTCACCCTGCGGCTGCGGCGCGGCGAGGACTACTCGATCCTCGATACCACGGGCCCGGCGTTCAGCTACCACCCGGACAAGCTCTCCATGGAGCGCACCGAGGACTCCGCGTTCGGCCCGGTCGACCGCATCGGCCAGCTCACCATGCGGAACCTGGACATCGCGGACTCCCGCGCCAAGCTGGAGCAGTACGCGGGCCTCGGCATGATCGGCACCGCGAACCCGGCCATCGGCGCGGCCCAGGCCGCCGCCACCGGCCTGATCGGCCGGCTCCCCGAGGGCGGCGCCGAGGCCATCGCCTCGCGCGGCGAGGTCTCGGACCAGGACGAGATGCTGGACCGCGCGGCGATGGAGTCCGGCACGGACTGACCCGCCCCCGCACGGACGACCGGCCGGACACCTCTCGGGGTGCCCGGCCGGCTCTGTTCCGTACGGGGAGGAGTGCGCGGCGCCACGGTCAGGGGCGCCCCGCCGGTTCGAGGGGGCGCGCCGGGTCGTCACCGGCCGGGGCGGGCCCGGCCTCGGCGTGCTCCGCCGGAACGAAGCTGTCCTTGACCGCCCGCTTCTCCTTCCAGAGGTGGTAGACGGCGAACCCGAGGATGGCCGTGCCCACCGCGTTGGCCACGAAGTGCCACCAGATCCGGTACGTCGCCAGCGCCGGGCCGGGCTCGATGGCGCCGAACCAGGTCGACAGGCCGATGGCCCGGCTCGCGCCCAGCGCCACGGAGGCGGTCAGCACGATGTGCTCCAGGCCGTGGATGCCCTGCATCCAGACGCCCATCCGGGCCCACTTGCGGGACTTCAGCTGTCCGGTGACCCGGTGCGTGATCTGCACGATGCCGACCAGGCCGGCGAGGAAGATGAAGTTCCCGATCAGGTGCAGGATCTCCATCCCGAGCGACGGCTTCCCCGGGTCGATCTGCCCGAACCCGCGGGAGAAGCTGTTGCCCCACGGGGTCATCCACGCCGGATCGTAGGGGTGCGCGATCCAGTACCCGGCCTGCGCGACGTGCTCCTGGAAATGGCCGACCTGGCCGATGACACCGATGCCGATGAGCGCCACGGCGACCTTGTACAGCCACGGCCGCACCGGCCGCCTGTTGCCGACCGCGAGCACGGCGACGGCCGTCCACATCGCGACGGCCCAGCCGATGAACAGGACGGCGCCCAGGGTGTCCACCGTCGACACGGTGGACACCATCCCGGGCATCCCTGGCATTCCTGAGTGATCCATACGAGGTCCCTTCGAGGAAACACATACGTGTGCGAAGAGACTGCTGTCGAACCGCCCGCTTTACATCTTCCGGATTGCCGAACCCGGCACCGACGAGAAGCGCGGGCCGGGCCCCCGAAGAGCACCCGGCCCGCATCACCCCAGGTCACCAGGGCCGTGCGTGCATCTCCCTGACGTTCCCGCCGGCCCCGCTCACATCGACGTAATCA
Organism: Streptomyces sp. NPDC016469; assembly: GCF_040632905.1. Taxonomy (NCBI): domain Bacteria; kingdom Bacillati; phylum Actinomycetota; class Actinomycetes; order Kitasatosporales; family Streptomycetaceae; genus Streptomyces; species Streptomyces sp. NPDC016469. The sequence continues at coordinate 96,646 of NZ_JBEYCQ010000008.1, read as the reverse complement.
CCGGACGACACCGCGCCGCCCGTGGTGGACCAGCCCTCGAAGCTCCACCGCCAGTCCCCGTCGAGGGTCGCGGTGACCGTCGCCCTCAGCGCACCCGTCGAGCTGGACCGCACCGTCTTCACGGTGGTGTACGACGCCGTGCCCTTGGGCCGGAACTGCAACTGGACGGACGCGTCCGCCACCCCGGTGTACGCGTGCTTCACCCAGTCCGCCCGCTTGAGGGTGCCGGTCACGGTGACCGGCTTGCCCTTCGCCACCGGCTCGGGCGCGGCGTTGACGGTGGCTTTGGCGTAGCGCCGGATCCGGACACCACCGGAGACGGTGCCGTACTCCTCGGCGACGAGGTGGGAGTCCCCCTCGAAGAGCCGGCCCACGAAGCCGATCTTCCAGGTCGTCGCGTCGTTGTTGGAGTTCAGCCGGTAGTACGGGTCCACGTAGAGCGACCCCTCGCAGTCCGCGATCCGGTCGCTCTTCTCGTCACAGGTGTAGATCCCCATCTGCAGCCCGCCGTTGTCGATGCCCTTGGCCGGTGTGGTCCCGTGGTAGAGAAACGGTTCCGCGTCGTACGCGAAGGGATCGGCCGTGGTGTAGCCCGGGGGAAGAGTGACCCGGAACGTCACCGGCGGCTCCTTCACCTCCGTGGTGCCCACCACGATGGGCTTCCCCCCGTTGACGACGACCCGCGACACCGTGATCCCGGTGTCGGCGGCCCGCGCCGTCGGAGCCGTGAGCGCCGAGAGGGCCAGAGCCCCCGCGAGCGCGGCCACGGCCCCGGTTCTGCCTGCTTTCATGCGCACCTCGTTGCTGCGTAGGGGAACGGCGGGCGGGCAGGCTACCAGCGCCCCGGGACCGGGCCCGCACCGGTGCACCCGCTCCCCCACGTGACCGAGCCCACCCCCCGCTCCCGTGGAACTGCCGCAACAATGAAGACGTGATCACTTCACCCGCACGGAGCCCCAGACGCGCCGAGCACGCGGCGACGCCGTACGTCGACCTCTCCCGGGCGGAGTGGAGCGCGCTGCGCGACAAGACTCCGCTGCCGCTGACCGCCGAGGAGGTGGAGCGGCTGCGCGGGCTCGGCGACGTCATCGATCTCGACGAGGTGCGGGACGTCTACCTGCCGCTCTCCCGGTTGCTGAACCTGTACGTGCAGGCCACGTCCGGGCTGCGCGGCGCGCTCAACACCTTCCTCGGGGACGCGGGCAACGGGCAGGGCGCGCAGCGCGGGACGCCGTTCGTCATAGGCGTCGCGGGCAGCGTCGCCGTGGGCAAGTCCACCACCGCGCGCATCCTCCGGGCGCTGCTGGCCCGCTGGCCGGAGCACCCCCGGGTGGAGCTGGTCACCACCGACGGGTTCCTGCTGCCGATGAAGGAACTCCACGCGCGGGGCCTGATGTCGCGCAAGGGGTTCCCGGAGTCGTACGACCGGCGCGCCCTCACCCGTTTCGTCGCCGACATCAAGGCGGGCAAGGACGAGGTGACCGCCCCCGTCTACTCCCACCTGATCTACGACATCGTGCCCGGTGAACGCCTCACCGTCCGGCGCCCGGACATCCTGATCGTCGAGGGGCTGAACGTCCTCCAGCCCGCCCTGCCCGGCAAGGACGGCCGCACCAGGGTGGGGCTCGCCGACTACTTCGACTTCAGCGTGTACGTGGACGCCAAGCCGGAGGACATCGAGACCTGGTACCTCAGCCGCTTCCGGAAGCTGCGCGAGACGGCGTTCCAGGACCCCTCCTCGTACTTCCGCAAGTACACGCAGGTCTCGGAGGCCGAGGCGATGGAGTACGCGGCCACCATGTGGCGCACCATCAACCGGCCGAATCTCGTGGAGAACGTCGCCCCGACCCGTGGACGTGCCACGCTGGTGCTGCGCAAGGGGCCCGACCACAAGGTCCAGCGGCTGTCCCTGCGCAAGCTCTGACTCCGGAAAGGGTTCTCCTCGGTGCTGCATCTTCGCCTGCTCGTCCCCGCCGACCGCACGGACGAGGTGACGGACCTGCTGGGGCGGACCGTCGGCACCGCGCACCTCGCGGTGCTGCCGGGGGCCTCGCGCGACCCGGTGGGCGACATGGTGCTGTGCGATGTGGCGCGCGAGGCGGGTGACGAGCTGATCGCCGAGCTGCGACGGCTCGGGCTCGACGAGTTCGGCGCGATCACCGTCGAGAACCTGGACCTGACACTCTCCGCGCGCGCCGACCGGGCGGAGGAGGAGGCGCCGGGCGAGGGGTCGGACGCGGTCCTCTGGGAAGAGCTGGTCGAGGCCACGCACGACGACTCGACGTTCAGCGCCACCTATGTCGCGTTCCTCGCGGTCGCGACGATGCTCGCCGCCTGCGGAGTGATGCTCGACAACGCGATCCTGATCGTGGGCGCGATGGCGGTGGGCCCCGAGTTCGGGCCGCTGGCCGGGATCTCGACCGCGCTGGTGCAGCGCGCCCCGCGCCTGGTGGGGCGCTCGCTGACCGCGCTGATCGGCGGGTTCGCCGCGGCGATGCTGCTGACGGTCGGCTTCGCCTGGCTGATGGACGCCTTCGGGCTGTTCGACCGGGCGATGGTCGAGGGGAAGCGGCCCAACACGGCGTTCGTCTGGCAGCCGGACTGGATGTCGTTCGTCGTGGCGTTCCTCGCCGGCATCGCGGGCACGCTCTCGCTGACCTCGGCGAAGTCCGGCGCGCTCATCGGGGTCGCGATCTCGGTGACGACCGTGCCGGCGGCGGCCAACGCGGCGGTGGCCTTCAGCTACCGGGACTACGGCCAGATGACCGGGTCCGTCCAGCAGCTGCTGGCGAACCTCGGCGGGATCGTGCTCGCGGGCACGCTGACGCTGCTGGTGCAGAAGGCCCTGTGGCGGACGACCCGCCGCCACCAGCGGGCCCGCACGCGCCCGTCGTCGGCCACGGACGCGTAGAACGGCGGCCGGCGACGGGCGCCCGTTGCCGAGACGAACATCGCGAAAACTGTTGTCTCCTACACGGGCTCGCACACCCGCGCAGGTGACATGCTCCACTCATGGCCGACGCCGGAGAAGTGACCTTCCGTGCCACTGGAGCACGTGTCCTGTGGTGGTGTGTGGCGCTCGGAGCGGCCGGGGCGGCGCTGACCGCGGTGAGCGCCGTGTACGGACGCGGACTCCTGGGCATCGCGGGACTGCTGGTCGCGCTCGTGGGCCTCTGCACCCTGTACGCGGCCACCGCCCGGGTGAGCGCGGACGCGAGCGCCCTGCGTACCCGCACACTGCTGCGCCGCCGGACCATGCCGTGGTCCGGCATCGCCGAGCTGCGCGTGTACGTCCAGTACGGCCGGAATCAGCAGATCCACCGCGTCAGCGTGCTGCTGTGCGACGGACGCACCCGACGGCTGCCCCTGGCGCTGAGCGGGATGTCCGGCGACCACGCGGACTTCGACGCGCGGCTGGACGCGCTCCGTGCGCTGCACCGTCGCCACGGAGATCCCGGACCGGCGCACGTCCCCGTCATCGCGTCCGGTTCGGCCGGGCGCTCCCCGGCCGTGTCGTGGATCCTGTGCGTCCTGCTGCTCGCGGGCGCGGGCCTGGCCGCCTGGTCCGTGCCGGGCGCCGCGTCGGAGGAGCGGGCCTGGAAGGCTGCCGTGCCCTGCACCGCCGCGACACCGGCCGCGGAGCGCGGGGAGTGCCTGAGCACCCTGCACGCGGTGATCGCGCGGACGGCGGCCGGCAAGGGGAACAGCGGCAGCCGGCTCTACTTCGCCGACGGCCGGCCGCTGGCCCGGCTCCGGGTCGACCGCGAGGCCGCCGGCGCGTTCCGGCCCGGCGACCGCGTCGACCTGACCGTCTGGCACCGGCAGGTGAGGGAGGTCGCCGGCGCACACCACGTCTGGCACGACAGTGTCGCGGGCGCCGGTGAGCTGGCCGTCATGGCGGCGCTGGCCGCGCTCGCCGCGGGCTACCCGGGTGCCCTTCTGGTGCTGCGCCGGCGTGGGCGCCGGCTGCCGGACGACGAGGTGCTTCCCTCGGCCCTGCCGTTCGCGGGCGCGCTGGCGGGCACGGCCGTGTGGCTGCTGCCGTTCTGCTACCGGCACTCCGCGGACCCGTTCGGCTCGCCCGGCTCCCTGGCCTGGGTGGCCACCGGCACGGCGGCCACCCTCGGGATGCTCGTATGGGCCTGGCACGCGACCCGCATCCGTACGCCCGGCGACGCCCCGGCGACCGGAGCCGGCTCCTCCGCGGAGCTCTTCCTCCCCGCCCGCTTCCTCGAACACACCGACTACAACCCGCACTGCTTCGGCACCCACATCGTCCTGGGCGACGGCCCCCCGGCGGTGACGCCCCACCCAGGTCCGGGCAGGTTCGCGGCCCGGCGGATCCCGGTGGAACGCCTCACCGTCACGCGCGTGCGACGCGTCCGGGGCGGCGACGGCGACGGCGTCCAGCGGAGCTGGCACATCGCCGAGATCGACGACGCGGGCGCACCGGTCCGCCTCGCGGCCGCGCCGGAGGACCTGAGCCGCATCCTCGACGAACTGGGGCTGGACCGCCCGAGCCCCACTGCCGCAGGACGCGAGAGAGACCCGGTCCGGTAACCGGGCGGGCCGCGGAACGCGGTGAGGGCCCGGCTCGGGAGCCGGGCCCTCACCGATGTCGCGTCCGGGTCAGCCCAGCGCCGACTTCACGACGTCCGCCAGCTGCCCCGCCACCGTGCGGGCCTGCTCGATGTCCGCCGCCTCGACCATGACCCGTACCAGCGGCTCCGTGCCCGAGGGGCGCAGCAGCACGCGGCCGGTGGCGCCCAGCTCGCGTTCGGCCTCCGCGACGGCGGCGGCCACCTCCTGCGAGGTGTGCACGCGGGACTTGTCGACGTCCGGGACGTTGACGAGGACCTGCGGCAGGCGCTCCATGACCCCGGCCAGCTCGGCGAGCGAGCGGCCCGTCGCGGCGACCCGGGCCGCGAGCATCAGGCCGGTCAGGGTGCCGTCGCCGGTCGTGGCGTGGTCCAGGACGATGACGTGGCCGGACTGCTCGCCGCCCAGCGCGTAGCCCTCGGCCTTCATGGACTCCAGGACGTAGCGGTCGCCGACGGCGGTCTGGACGAGCTGGATGCCCTCGCGCTCCATGGCCAGCTTGAAGCCGAGGTTCGACATCACGGTGCCGACCACGGTGTCCCGGCGCAGCCGGCCGGCCTCGCGCATGGCGAGGGCCAGCACGGCGAGGATCTGGTCGCCGTCGACCTCCTCGCCCGCCGCGTCCACGGCCAGGCAGCGGTCGGCGTCGCCGTCGTGCGCGATGCCCAGGTCCGCGCCGTGCTCCACGACGGCGGCGCGCAGCAGCGCCAGGTGCGTGGAGCCGCAGCCGTCGTTGATGTTCAGCCCGTCGGGCTCGGCGCCGATCGTGACGACCTCGGCCCCGGCGCGGGCGAACGCCTCGGGCGAGACGTGGGCGGCGGCGCCGTGCGCCTCGTCCAGGACGACCTTCAGGCCGTCGAGCCGGTTCGGCAGGACGCCGATGAGGTGGGCGACGTACCGGTCGAAGCCCTCCACGTAGTCCGTGACGCGGCCGACGCCGGCGCCGGTGGGGCGGTTCCACGGCTCACCGGTGCGGTGCTGCTCGTAGACCGTCTCGATACGGTCCTCCAGCTCGTCGGCCAGCTTGTGGCCGCCCCGGGCGAAGAACTTGACACCGTTGTCCGGCATGGCGTTGTGGCTGGCGGAGAGCATGACGCCGATGTCGGCGCCCAGGGCGCCGGTGAGGTAGGCGACGGCGGGGGTCGGCAGCACGCCGACGCGCAGGACGTCGACGCCCGCACTCGCCAGGCCGGCCACGACGGCGGCCTCAAGGAACTCACCGGAGGCGCGTGGGTCGCGGCCCACCACGGCCGTCGGCCGATGGCCCGCGAAGGTGCCCGCCTCGGCCAGTACGTGCGCCGCGGCCACCGAGAGGCCGAGCGCGAGCTCGGCCGTCAGGTCCGCATTGGCGACACCGCGCACGCCGTCCGTGCCGAAGAGTCGTCCCACTGGTGTCCTCCGAAAGTGCTCCGAAACGCAAAAGTCAGATCACGCAACCAACAAGCCTATGAACGCCTTATGTCGTTATATGCCCGAGGATGTCGATAAACGAACGCCCCGGCAGCACGAGAGGTGCCGCCGGGGCGAACGTGTAACGCGGATGAGCAGGCGGTTTAGCGCTTGCTGTACTGCGGGGCCTTGCGGGCCTTCTTGAGACCGGCCTTCTTGCGCTCGACCGCACGGTCGTCGCGGGAGAGGAAGCCGGCCTTCTTCAGGGTCGCGCGGTTGTTGTCCACGTCCGCCTCGTTCAGCGCGCGGGCCACGCCGAGGCGCAGGGCGCCGGCCTGACCCGAGACGCCGCCACCCGCGATGCGGGCGATGACGTCGTAACGGCCGTCGAGCTCGAGCACCTTGAAGGGCTCGTTGACTTCCTGCTGGTGCACCTTGTTCGGGAAGTAGCTCTCGAGGGTGCGACCGTTGATCTTCCACTTGCCGGTGCCCGGAACGATCCGGACGCGGGCGATCGCGTTCTTGCGACGGCCCAGGCCGGCGGCGGGCTGCGGGTCGCCGAAGCGGCCGGCGAGCGACTCGGAGGTGTACTCACCCTCGACGGGGACCTCGGACTCGAAGGTGGTCACCTCGGCGAAGGTCTCCTCGCCCTCGGTGCCCTCGACGGTGTCAACAGTGGTCTCGGCCACGATTCTCCTCAGATCTTTCTTTATGTCTTTGGGGGGAGGCCGGACTTACTGCGCGACCTGGGTGATCTCGTACGGAACCGGCTGCTGCGCAGCGTGCGGGTGCTGGTCACCCGCGTAGACCTTCAGCTTCGAGATCATCTGGCGGCCCAGGGAGTTCTTGGGGATCATGCCCTTGATGGCCTTCTCGACGGCCTTCTCGGGGTTGTTCGCGAGGAGGTCGTCGTAGCGCACGGAGCGCAGACCACCCGGGAACCCGGAGTGGCGGTACGCCATCTTCTGGGTCCTCTTGTTGCCGGACAGGTGAACCTTGTCGGCGTTGATGATGATGACGAAGTCGCCCATGTCCATGTGGGGGGCGTAAATCGCCTTGTGCTTGCCTCGCAGGAGGTTCGCAGCCGTGGTGGCGAGACGGCCCAGGACGACGTCCTGCGCGTCAATGATGTGCCACTGACGGGTCACATCGCCGGGCTTGGGGCTGTACGTACGCACTTCGTAGCCTTCGCTTCTTCAGTGGATGGGGTCCAGACACACGACACCTCTGAAGCGATCATGCAGCTGGGGCACACAATGCCGGGACGACGCCCGTATGCGAGCCACTGGTAACTGCTCCAGAGAACCTGCGCAGGGGCTCCCCGCGTCACGAGGACGCAGCCCATACGCATAACAAAGGTCGACACTACCCGTCCGGCCCCGGACGGGTCAAAACGCGCCCCTCACCGCACCCGCTCGACCCGCCGCTCGTCCCACACCGGCTCGGACGTCTCGCGGACGACCCCGTCCGAGCCGAAGACCAGGTAGCGGTCGAAGCTCTTCGCGAACCACCGGTCGTGCGTCACCGCGAGCACCGTGCCGTCGTACGCCTCCAGGCCGTCCTGCAACGCCTCCGCCGACTCCAGGTCCAGGTTGTCCGTCGGCTCGTCCAGCAGCAGCGCGGTCGTGCCGGACAGCTCCAGGAGCAGGATCTGGAACCGGGCCTGCTGCCCGCCGGACAGCTTCTCGAACGCCTGGTCCCCCTGCCGCTCCAGCTCGTAGCGGCGCAGCACGGACATCGCCCCGCCCCGGTCCTTCGCGTGCTCGGTCCACAGGATGTCGACCAGCGTGCGGCCCAGCAGCTCCGGGTGGGCGTGGGTCTGTGCGAAGTGGCCGGGGACCACCCGCGCACCGAGCCTCCACTCCCCCGTGTGCGCGACGGGCTCGCCCGCCAGCAGCCGCAGGAAGTGGGACTTGCCGGACCCGTTGGAGCCGAGGACCGCGACCCGTTCCCCGTAGAAGACCTCCAGGTCGAACGGTTTCATCAGGCCGGTCAGCTCCAGGCCCTCGCAGGTCACCGCGCGCACCCCGGTCCGGCCGCCGCGCAGCCGCATCCGGATGTCCTGCTCGCGCGGCGGCTCCGGCGGCGGGCCCGCCTCCTCGAACTTCCGGAACCGGGTCTGCATCGCGTGGTAGCGGCTCGCCATGTCGGGGCTGATCGCCGCCTGCTGGCGCAGCCGGTGCACGAGCGCCTTCAGCCGCTTGTGCTCCTCCTCCCAGCGCCGCAGCAGCTCCTCGAAGCGGGCGAACCGCTCCTTGCGGGCCTGGTGGTACGTGTCGAAGCCGCCGCCGTGCACCCAGACGTCGCTGCCGGCCGGGCCCGGCTCCACGCTGACGATCTTCTGCGCGGCGCGGGACAGCAGCTCCCGGTCGTGGGAGACGAAGAGCACCGTCTTACGGGTCTCCCTCAGCCGCTCCTCCAGCCACCGCTTGCCGGGGACGTCCAGATAGTTGTCCGGCTCGTCCAGGAGCAGCACCTCGTCGGGGCCCCGCAGCAGGGCCTCCAGGACCAGCCGCTTCTGCTCACCGCCGGACAGGGTGCGCACCTCGCGCCACTGCGCCTTCTCGTACGGGACGCCGAGCGCGGCCATCGTGCACATGTCCCAGACCGTCTCGGCCTCGTACCCGCGCGCCTCCGCCCAGTCGCTCAGCGCCTGCGCGTACGCCATCTGCGCGGCCTCGTCGTCCACGGTGAGGATCCGCTCCTCGGCCCGGTCCACGGCGAGCGCGGCCTCCCGGATACGGGGCTGCGCGACGGAGACCAGCAGGTCGCGGACCGTGCGCTCGTCGCGCACCGAGCCGACGAACTGGCGCATCACGCCGAGCCCGCCGCTCACCGACACCGAGCCGCCGTGCGGCTGGAGCTCCCCGGCGAGCAGCCGCAGCAAGGTGGTCTTGCCGGCCCCGTTCGCCCCGACGAGGGCGACGACGGCGCCGTCGGCCACCCGGAACGAGGCATCGCCGAGCAGCACCCGCCCGTCCGGAAGGTAGTACTCAAGGTGGCCCGCTTCGAGATGTCCCATGCAGAGCATTGTCACGGGCTCCGGCGGTTCGGCCCAACCGGATTACGGGCCGTCTAGGATGCGCGGCATGAGCTTTGGGGACGGGGGGCCATCCGAGGGGCCCGGGAACGGCGGCACTCCCGACTGGGAGGCGCTGGCCGATGCCTCCGCGGCTCGCGCCAGGCGCAAGAAGTGGCTGCTGATCGGCGGCGGCGTCCTCGCCACGGCGGCCGTCGCCGCGGCCGTGGCGACGGCGGTGGTCTCCGCGAACGGCGACGGCTCCGGCCGCGGCGCCGGGAAGCACGCGAGCGAGCTGCCCACGGCGGACGACCTGCCCACCGAGCTGCCCGCCCCCGATCCGTCCTTCTCGTCGGTGGCGCCCCCGCCCCCGCCGGACCCCCGGGACTACATAGCCGACGTGAACAAGGACCGGCTCCCGGTCACCGTCGACGCCTTCTTCCCCGGCGACGAGCTGACCGCCGGAGGCCGTACGTACGCCAGGGGCGCGACCCACCGCACCGCGCGGTGCGCGACGGCCACCCAGGGCGCGCTGGGCGCGATCCTCACCGGCAACGGCTGCGACCAGGTCATCCGGGCCACGTACAGCCGGAACGGCGTGGCGGTCACCGTGGGCATCGCGGTCTTCGGCACGGAGGCCCAGGCGAAGCGGACCGCGCGGCTGGCGAGCGGCGGGCTGGCCTCGCTGAGCGGGTCGGGCGTCCCGGTCTTCTGCCGCGACGGCGTGATCTGCCGCCGCACCGCGAACTCGTACGGCCGGTACGCGTACTTCACGGTCGGCGGCTTCACGGACGGCCACAACGCCACCGAGGCCGACAAGGACGTGTACGCGGCCGGGGACGACCTGACGGACTACACGTTCCGCCGGATCCGCCACCGCGGCGAGGTCCAGGCATCGGCCGCCGCGAACCTCACCACGACGTAGGGGGGCAGGCCCTAGCAGCAGGAAGCCCCCGGCAGGGTCCGCACATTGCGGGCCTCCACCGCACGCGCCGCCAGCAAGTCGTCGGCCGGGTAGGCGACCTCCTCCAGGGTCAGCCCGTGCGGGCGCACCACGTGCACCCCCGGGTCGCGCACCCCGGCCGCCAGCACCTCGGCCGGCCACGGGTCGGGGCGCCGTCCGTCGCCCACGAAGAGCATCGCCCCGACGAGGGCCCGCACCATGTTGTGGCAGAACGCGTCCGCCTGCACGGTCCCGGTGATGATCCCGGTCTCCGGGTCCCGCACCCAGTGCAGCTTCTGGAGGGTCCGGATGGTCGTCGCGCCCTCGCGCTTCTTGCAGTACGCCGCGAAGTCGTGCTCCCCGGTCATCCGCGCCGCGGCGGCGTTCATCGCGGCCACGTCCAGCGGCCGGTCGTGCCAGAGCACATGGCCCCGGACCAGGGGGTCGACGCCGCCGGGGCGGTCGGCGACGCGGTACGCGTACCGGCGCCACAGGGCCGAGAACCGGGCGTTGAACCCCGGCGGCGCCTCCGCGATCCGCCAGACCCGCACATCGGGGGCCATCCGCCCGGCGAGCCGCCTCAGCAGCTTCTCCTCGTGCTCGGCCCACACCTCGTCCGGCAGGTCGGCATGGGCGACCTGACCCCGGGCGTGCACCCCGGCGTCGGTGCGGCCGGCCACCGTCAGGTCGTACGTGCGTGCGGAGCGGGTCACGGTCCGCAGCGCATCCTCGATCTCGCCCTGGACCGTCCGCCGCGCGGTCTGCTTCGCCCAGCCCGAGAAGTCCTTGCCGTCGTAGGCCAGGTCCAGCCGCACCCGTACGAAGCCGGGCTCCACCTCGTCACTCACCAGCGCATCCTCTCAAGATCCCGCACAGCCGAACGGGCCCGCACCGCCCCGGAGGGTGATGCGGACCCGTTCAGTGGTTCCGGAACGCTCAGGCGTCCTGCGCGTCCTCGACGGACTCGACCGGGGTCTCGTCCTTCTTGGCCGCGTCTTCCTTGACCGCACGCTTGGTGGCGGCCTCGGCCTCACCGGTGGCCTGCTGCGCCACGGTCAGCGCCTCGACCAGCTCGATGACGGCCATCGGGGCGTTGTCGCCACGACGGTTGCCGATCTTGGTGATGCGGGTGTAACCACCGGGGCGGTTCTCGTACCGCGGGGCGATCTCGGTGAAGAGCGTGTGGACGACGCCCTTGTCCGTGATCGACTGCAGCACCAGGCGACGGTTGTGGATGTCGCCCTTCTTCGCCTTGGTGATGAAACGCTCCGCGACCGGACGCAGGCGGCGCGCCTTGGCCTCGGTCGTGGTGATGCGGCCGTGCTCGAACAGCGACTTCGCGAGGTTGTTGAGAAGAAGCTTCTCGTGCGCGGCGCTGCCGCCCAGACGGGCACCCTTGGCGGGCTTCGGCATGGGTTTTCTCCTTGTGTGCTGCACCGGCCGTATCAGGTACCGGTGTCAGTTCCCGCGCGGCGGCCGCCGCGCGGAAGTATGTGTGCTGTCGCCGTGCCGACCCTCGCGAGTCGGCGTCCGCACTGGACATCGAGCCTCAGCCCGAAATCAAGCCCGTCCGGCGATTGAGGACGAAAGCCCTCGCCCGGACCGGGGCACCCCTGCAAGCAGGCGCACCCCGGCCGGGAGGCGTCCTAGTACTGCTCGGTCTCCACGAAACCGGCGTCCGCGTCGTCGTCGGCGCCAAAGGCGTCGGCGGCGGCGGTCGGGTCGAAGCCGGGAGGCGAGTCCTTCAGCGCCAGGCCCATACCGGCCAGCTTCGCCTTGACCTCGTCGATCGACTTCGCACCGAAGTTGCGGATGTCGAGCAGGTCCGCCTCGGAGCGGGCCACGAGCTCACCCACGGAGTGGATGCCCTCGCGCTTGAGGCAGTTGTACGAGCGGACCGTGAGCTCCAGCTCCTCGATCGGCAGCGCCAGGTCCGCCGCGAGCGCGGCGTCCGTCGGCGACGGGCCCATGTCGATGCCCTCGGCGTCGATGTTGAGCTCGCGCGCCAGACCGAACAGCTCGACCAGGGTCTTACCGGCCGAAGCCATCGCGTCACGCGGACGCATGGCCTGCTTGGTCTCGACGTCGACGATCAGCTTGTCGAAGTCGGTGCGCTGCTCGACACGGGTCGCCTCGACCTTGTACGTGACCTTGAGCACCGGCGAGTAGATGGAGTCGACCGGGATACGGCCGATCTCCTGGCCCACCTGCTTGTTCTGGACGGCGGAGACGTAGCCGCGACCGCGCTCGACGGTCAGCTCCATCTCCAGCTTGCCCTTGCCGTTCAGCGTGGCGAGGACCAGGTCCGGGTTGTGCACCTCGACACCGGCCGGCGGGGCGATGTCCGCGGCGGTGACCAGGCCGGGGCCCTGCTTGCGCAGGTACATCACGACGGGCTCGTCGTGCTCCGAGGAGACGACCAGCTGCTTGATGTTGAGGATGAGGTCGGTCACGTCCTCCTTGACGCCCGGCACGGTGGTGAACTCGTGCAGGACACCGTCGATGCGGATGCTGGTGACAGCGGCACCCGGGATCGACGAGAGGAGCGTGCGGCGCAGGGAGTTGCCGAGCGTGTAGCCGAAGCCGGGCTCCAGCGGCTCGATGACGAACCGCGAACGGAACTCGTCGACGACCTCTTCGGTCAGCGACGGACGCTGAGCGATCAGCATGATGTGAGTCCTTCAGTCGTGGGCACCCACTATTTGATGCCCGACAGATGTAACAAGGGTACGGGCGGCACGCCTCCGAAGAGGTGTACCGCCCGGACCCGGCGCTACTGGCGCACGGCCGTCACCGGCCGTGACGACTCAGACGCGGCGACGCTTCGGCGGACGGCAGCCGTTGTGCGGCGTCGGGGTGACGTCCTGGATCGAACCGACCTCGAGGCCCGTGGCCTGGAGGGAGCGGATCGCGGTCTCGCGGCCGGAGCCCGGACCCTTCACGAAGACGTCGACCTTGCGCATGCCGTGCTCCTGCGCGCGGCGGGCGGCCGACTCGGCGGCCATCTGCGCGGCGAAGGGGGTGGACTTGCGCGAGCCCTTGAAGCCGACGTGGCCGGCGGAGGCCCAGGAGATCACGTTGCCCGAGGGGTCCGTGATCGAGACGATCGTGTTGTTGAACGTGCTCTTGATGTGCGCGTGGCCGTGAGCGACGTTCTTCTTTTCCTTGCGACGCACCTTCTTGGCTGCGCCCTGACGACCCTTGGGGGGCATGTCTTGACTCCAGATGGAGAGGGGAGGTGATCGGTCCTACAGCGAAGACCGCTGGTTGCTGCGGAGGCCGGGAAGCCGGTCGCCCGCAGTGCGTCCGCTGAGGACTACTTCTTGCCGGGCTTCTTCTTGCCGGCGATCGCGCGACGCGGACCCTTGCGGGTACGGGCGTTGGTGCTGGTGCGCTGGCCGTGGACCGGCAGACCGCGGCGGTGACGGAGACCCTGGTAGCAGCCGATCTCGACCTTGCGGCGGATGTCGGCCTGGATCTCGCGGCGGAGGTCACCCTCGGTGCGGAGGTTGGCGTCCACGTACTCGCGGATCTTGACCAGGTCCTCTTCGGCCAGGTCGCGAACGCGGGTGTTCGGGTTCACGCCGGAGGCGGCGAGGATCTCCTTGGACCGGGTGCGCCCGATACCGAAGACGTAGGTGAGGGCAACCTCCACGCGCTTTTCGCGCGGGATGTCAACACCTGAAACGCGTGCCATTCAATGGCTCCAGTTGTTAAGTCGGGGGTCTTCCGCAGAACCACTCCCGACCGCCGACCCCTCGCTGGGAGAGGTGGTACGTCCGGGTCCCCGGCCCCCGCCGGAGGTGTCGTCAGCCGTGGCTTGGACGGGCTCTGCGTATGTACGTGTTACGTGCGTCGCGCGAACTGCGAGATGCAGGGGGTCGTGCGTCAGCCCTGGCGCTGCTTGTGGCGCAGGTTGTCGCAGATGACCATGACCCGGCCGTGACGGCGGATCACCTTGCACTTGTCGCAGATCTTCTTGACGCTCGGCTTGACCTTCATGGGATGTCAGGTTCTCCGGGTCAGTGCCCACGCCCGCACGGATGCGGACGGCGGCAAGATCTACTTGTAGCGGTAGACGATCCGGCCACGCGTCAGGTCGTACGGAGAAAGCTCCACGACGACCCGGTCATCCGGGAGGATGCGGATGTAGTGCATACGCATCTTGCCGCTGATGTGCGCGAGGACCTTGTGACCGTTCTGGAGCTCCACCCTGAACATGGCGTTCGGGAGGGACTCGATCACGGTGCCCTCAATCTCGATGGCACCTTGCTTCTTGGCCACGCTTCGCCCTTCGAATCGGCTACCTTGATCGACTTTCGTTCCCCGTATGTGGACACACGGATGCACGAGAGCCGACGAGTCAGTCTACGTCAGCGGACTCCCAAAGGCGAATCCGTCAAGTTTGCCCATCCGGGGAGATCCTTAGACCTTCCCGCGGACCCCGATCAGCCCAGGGGATCCGGAGCGGCCTCCACGCCGACCCCTCCCATACGCAGGCCTCGCGGGCTCGGCGCCAAGGCGCCTCACAAGCTTCGGACCGCCGCACCGGACCCGTCCGGTGGAGCAGGCTCAGCCCAGCGGGTCCGGAGCGGCCTCCACGCCGTACTGCGCCAGCTTCTCGCGACCGCAGTCCGGGGCGGTGAGGACCAGCGGGCCCTGCTCCGTGAGGGCGATGGAGTGCTCCCAGTGCGAGGACCACGTGCCGTCCGTGGTGATGACGGTCCACTCGTCCTCCAGCACCTCCGTGTGCGGGGTGCCCAGCGAGACCATGGGCTCGATGGCCAGGCAGAGGCCCGGGACCAGCTTGATGCCCTTGCCGCGCTTGCGGGAGACGTAGTTCAGCAGGTGCGGGTCCATGTGCATCTCGGTGCCGATGCCGTGCCCGCCGTAGTCCTCGATGATCCCGTACTTGCCGGTGGCGGGGCGGGGCTGGCGGCGGATGTAGGACTCGATCGCCTTCGAGATGTCGACCAGGCGGTTGTTGGCCTTCATCGCGGCGATGCCGGCCCACATCGACTCCTCGGTCACCCGGGAGAGCTCGATCAGCTCCGGAGCGTGACCCGTACCCACGAAGGCGGTGTACGCGGCGTCGCCGTGCCAGCCGTCCACGATCGCCCCGGCGTCGATGGAGATGATGTCGCCGTCCTTGAGGACCGTCTTGTCGTCCGGGATGCCGTGGACGACGACCTCGTTGACCGAGGTGCAGATGGTCGCGGGGAACCCGCCGTACCCGAGGAAGTTCGACTTCGCGCCGTGGTCGGCGATCACCTTGCGGGCGACCTGGTCCAGGTCGCGGGTGGTGGCGCCGGGCACCGCCGCCTCACGGGTGGCCGCGTGGATGGCAGCGACCACCAGCCCCGCCTCGCGCATCTTCGCGATCTGCTCGGGGGTCTTGATCTGCACCATGCTGCGGCGCCTTTCCGGTGGGACGGTGACGGGGGCGGGGCCCCGGGGGCGGGGCTTCCACGATACGCGGCGGCAAGCAGTCGGCCGCGGCGTCCGAAGACGCCGCGGCCGGCTCGTACTGCTCGTACTACGGGGTGGGCGCTCAGTCCTCCGAGGACTTCTTCAGCGCCTCCATGGCCCGGTCGGTCACCTCGGTGACCTTGCCGAGCGCGGAGATGGTGACCACCAGGTCCTGTGCCCGGTAGAAGTCGATGATCGGCTCGGTCTGCGTGTGGTAGACCTCCAGCCGGGTACGCACCGTCTCCTCGGTGTCGTCCTCGCGCTGGTACAGCTCGCCGCCGCAGGCGTCGCAGACGCCCTCGGTCTTCGGCGGGTTGTACGTGACGTGGAAGACGTGCGCGCTGTCGTTGCGGCAGATGCGGCGGCCCGCGATCCGCTTCACGACCTCGTCCTCGGGGACCTCCAGGTCGAGCACGGCGTCCAGCTTCACGCCCTCGTCCTTGAGCATCACGTCCAGGGCTTCGGCCTGGCCCACGTTGCGCGGGAAGCCGTCGAGCAGGAAGCCGTCGGCCGCGTCCGGCTGGGACATGCGGTCCTTGGCCATCCCGTTCGTCACCTCGTCCGGCACCAGCTGCCCGGCGTCCATGTAGGCGCGGGCCTGCTTGCCAAGGTCGGTGCCCTGGCTGATGTTGGCGCGGAAGAGGTCGCCCGTGGAGATGTGCGGAATCGACAGGTTCTTGGCAAGGTACGCGGCCTGCGTTCCCTTGCCGGCACCCGGCGGGCCGACGAGGACGATTCGCATCAGCGGAGGAACCCTTCGTAATTGCGCTGCTGGAGCTGGCTCTCGATCTGCTTCACGGTCTCCAGACCCACACCCACGATGATGAGGATGCTCGTCCCACCGAAGGGGAAGTTGGCATTGGCGCCACCGAAGCCTGCCAACGCCATCGTCGGCACAAGAGCGATCAGACCCAAGTACAGCGAGCCCGGCCAAGTGATCCTGTTGAGCACGTAGCTCAGGTACTCGGCAGTAGGTCGACCAGCCCGGATACCCGGGATGAAGCCACCATACTTCTTCATGTTGTCGGCGACTTCCTCGGGGTTGAACGAGATCGCCACATAGAAGAAGGCGAAGAAGACGATCAACAGGAAGTAGGCGGTCATGTAGTACGGGTGCGTGCCCTTGGTCAGGTTGTCCTGGATCCAGACGGCCCAGCCGGCCTTGGAGTTGGAGAACTGGACGATCAGGGCCGGGATGTAGAGCAGCGAAGAAGCGAAGATGACGGGGATCACACCCGCCTGGTTCACCTTCAGCGGGATGTAGGTGGAGGTGCCACCGTACGAGCGGCGTCCGATCATGCGCTTCGCGTACTGCACTGGGATACGGCGCTGGGCCTGCTCGACGAAGACGACGAGCGCCACCATCACGAAGCCGACCAGGATCACGGTGAAGAACTCGATCCAGCCGTCCGCGAGCTTGCCGCTGGTCTTGATGGCCCACATGGCGGACGGGAAGGTGGCGGCGATCGAGATGAACATCAGGATCGACATGCCGTTGCCGATGCCGCGGTCGGTGATGAGCTCACCGAGCCACATGACGGCGGCGGTGCCGGCGGTCATCGTGATGACCATCGTGATGGTCGTGAACAGCGAGTCGTTCGGGACGATCTGGTCGGCGACCGGGCAGCCGCTGAACAGGGCGCCGCTGCGGGCGGTGGCCACCAGGCCGGTGCCCTGGAGGATGGCGAGCGCGACCGTCAGATAACGCGTGTACTGCGTGATCTTCGCCTGGCCGGACGACCCCTCCTTCTTGAGCGCCTCGAGTCGGGGGATGACCACGGTCAGCAGCTGGAGAATGATGCTGGCCGTGATGTACGGCATGATGCCGAGCGCGAAGATCGTGATCTGCAGCAGCGCACCACCGCTGAACATGTTCACCAGGCCGAAGAGGCTGTTGTTGCCCTTGCTGGCCTGATCAACACAGGTCTGGACGTTCTCGTAGCTCACGCCCGGTACCGGGATGTGGGCCCCGAGCCGGTAGAGCACGATGATGCCGAGAGTGAAGAGCAGCTTCTTGCGCAGGTCGGGCGTCTTGAACGCCCGGGCGAAGCCGGTGAGCACGGTGCCTCCTGCGACCCCCGCGCAGAGCGTAGAGGTGACGGTCTTGAGGATCGACGGATACGTAAAAGCCAAGGAGCCCCGGACGCGTGCGCCCAGGGGATACCACAGCAACGGACGCCACCTTACCGGCGTACATGCCCCCCTAGGAACGACCAACCGGGGATGCCCCATTTGAGAGGGCATCCCCGGTCGGATGTTCAGGTCACCTAAGTGTCCGAGTTGTCTCAGACCAGTTCGGTGACGGTACCGCCGGCGGCGGTGATCTTCTCCTTGGCGGAACCGGAGACGGCGTCAACCGAAACCTGCAGCGCCACGGAGATCTCGCCCTGTCCGAGGACCTTGACGAGGTGGTTGTTGCGCACGGCACCCTTGGCGACCAGGTCGGCCACCGTGACCTCTCCACCCTCGGGGTAGAGCGTCGCGAGCTTGTCCAGGTTCACGACCTGGTACTCCGTGCGGAACGGGTTCTTGAAGCCCTTGAGCTTCGGCAGACGCATGTGGAGGGGCATCTGCCCACCCTCGAAGCGCTGCGGAACCTGGTAGCGGGCCTTGGTGCCCTTGGTACCACGACCAGCGGTCTTACCCTTGGACGCCTCACCACGACCCACACGGGTCTTGGCGGTCTTGGCGCCCGGGGCAGGCCGGAGGTCATGGGCCTTCAGCGGCTTGTTCTCCGCCATGTCAGTCGACCTCCTCAACCGTCACGAGGTGGCGGACGGTGTGCACCATGCCGCGGAACTCGGGGCGGTCCTCCTTGACAACCGAGTCGTTCAGGCGCTTGAGCCCGAGCGAACGCAGGGTGTCGCGGTGGTTCTGCTTGCTGCCGATGTACGACTTCGTCTGCGTGATCTTGAGGCGAGCCATTACGCACCCGCTCCCGCACGCGCACGAAGCAGGGCCGCAGGGGCGACGTCCTCGAGGGGCAGACCGCGGCGGGCCGCGATCTCCTCGGGACGCTGCAGGCCCTGGAGGGCCGCCACGGTCGCGTGCACGATGTTGATCGGGTTCGAGGACCCGAGCGACTTCGACAGGATGTCGTGGACGCCGGCGCACTCGAGAACGGCGCGCACCGGGCCACCGGCGATCACACCGGTACCGGGGGAAGCCGGCTTGAGCAGGACGACGCCCGCAGCCTTCTCACCCTGGATCGGGTGAGGGATGGTGCCCTGGATACGCGGGACCTTGAAGAAGTTCTTCTTGGCCTCTTCCACGCCCTTGGCGATGGCCGCGGGAACTTCCTTGGCCTTGCCGTAACCGACACCGACGGTGCCGTCACCATCGCCCACCACGACCAGCGCGGTGAAGCTGAAGCGACGACCACCCTTCACAACCTTGGCGACTCGGTTGATCGCGACGACGCGCTCGACGTACGCGGTCTTCTCGGCGGCGGCAGCGCCGCCGTCACGGCCCTTCCGGTCCCGCCGCTCGCCGCCACCGGCACCGCTTCCGCGGCGCTGGGGTCCAGCCATTGGATTTACCTCTCTCTGTTACGTCCGCTGTGCGTAGGAACCGGGGCTAGAACTTCAGCCCGGCTTCACGGGCGGCGTCAGCCAGAGCGGCAATCCGCCCGGCGTACTGGTTACCACCGCGGTCAAACACGACGGCCTCGACGCCTGCGGCCTTGGCACGCTCGGCGACCAGGGCGCCGACCTGCTTGGCCTGGCTGCTCTTGTCGCCCTCGCCACCACGGATGGAGACGTCCAGGGTCGACGCCGACGCGAGCGTGTGGCCCGCGATGTCGTCGATGATCTGGGCGACCATGTGGCGGTTGGAGCGGGTCACGACCAGGCGCGGACGCTCCGGCGAACCGGAGATGTGCTTGCGGACGCGGATGTGGCGCCGCTTGCGAGCCGCGCGCTTGTACGCGTCGCCCTTGGCGATCTTCACGCCGTATGCCATGGCTACTTACCAGCCTTTCCGACCTTGCGGCGGATGACCTCGCCGGCGTACTTGACGCCCTTGGCCTTGTACGGGTCAGGCTTCCGCAGCTTGCGGATCTTGGCCGCGGTCTCGCCGACCTTCTGCTTGTCGATGCCCTCGACGGTGAACTTCGTGGGGGTCTCCACCTTGAAGGTGATGCCCTCCGGGGCCTCGATCAGGATCGGGTGGCTGTAGCCCAGGGCGAACTCCAGGTTGGAGCCCTTCGCCTGGACGCGGTAACCGACACCGCTGATCTCGAGCGCCTTGATGTACCCCTGGGTCACACCGGTGATCATGTTCGCCACCAGCGTGCGGGACAGGCCGTGCAGGGCCTTGTTCTGACGCTCGTCGTTCGGGCGGACGACGTTCAGGACGCCGTCCTCACCCTTGGTGACCTCGATCGGCGACGCGACGGTGTGCGTGAGGGTGCCCTTCGGGCCCTTCACGTTGACCGTGCGGCCATCGATGGTGACGTCCACACCGGCGGGAACCTGGATGGGGAGCTTGCCGATTCGCGACATGAGCTATTCCTCCGTTCCCGACTACCAGACGTAGGCGAGGACTTCCCCACCTACGCCCTTCTTCTGAGCCTGCTGGCCGGTCAGGAGACCGTGGGACGTGGAGATGATCGCCACGCCCAGGCCGCCGAGGACCTTCGGCAGGTTGGTGGACTTTGCGTAGACACGCAGACCCGGCTTCGAGATTCGCTTGATGCCGGCGATCGAGCGCTCGCGGTTCGGGCCGAACTTCAGCTCGAGGACGAGGTTCTTGCCGACCTCGGCGTCCTCGACCTTCCAGCCGGTGATGAAGCCCTCCTGCTGGAGGATCTCCGCGATGTGCGACTTGATCTTGCTGTGCGGCATCGTCACGTCGTCGTGATACGCCGAGTTCGCGTTGCGCAGACGCGTGAGCATGTCTGCGATGGGATCAGTCATGGTCATGAGTTGGCCTTCGGCCTCTCTCGCCGGGGTTTCCTGTATGCGCCATCCCTCTCCCCGCTCAGAGGCGGGACGGGTGCGGTGCGGGGACCTACGGCGTAGTAAGTCGGTCATGGGCGGCAGGCGCCCAACCCTGCAAGCCTACGGCATGCGGGGCCGGACTCCTGCCGACCAGATGCTTACCGAGAGTCTCCGGTGATTCCCAACGCCCAAAGGGCGAAGGAGAATTACCAGGAGCTCTTGGTCACGCCCGGCAGCTCGCCACGGTGAGCCATCTCACGAAGGCACACGCGGCACAGGCCGAACTTGCGGTAGACGGAGTGGGGCCGGCCGCAGCGCTGGCACCGGGTGTAACCCCGGACGCCGAACTTCGGCTTACGGGCGGCCTTAGCGATCAGAGCCTTCTTCGCCACGGTCAGTTCTCCTTGAACGGGAAGCCGAGGTGACGAAGGAGGGCACGACCCTCGTCGTCATTGGTCGCCGTGGTGACCACGGTGATGTCCATGCCCCGGACCCGGTCGATCTTGTCCTGGTCGATCTCGTGGAACATGACCTGCTCCGTGAGACCGAAGGTGTAGTTGCCACGGCCGTCGAACTGCTTGGGCGACAGGCCACGGAAGTCACGGATACGCGGCAGCGCGAGCGACAGCGTACGGTCCAGGAACTCCCACATGCGGTCACCGCGGAGGGTGACGTGGCAGCCGATCGGCTGCCCCTCGCGCAGCTTGAACTGCGCGATCGACTTGCGGGCCTTGGTGACGGCCGGCTTCTGACCGGTGATCGTGGTGAGGTCCTTGACGGCACCGTCGATCAGCTTGGAGTCGCGGGCGGCGTCGCCCACACCCATGTTGACCACGATCTTGACCAGACCGGGGATCTGCATGACGTTCTCGTAGGAGAACTCCTCACGCAGCTTGCCGGCGATTTCCTCGCGGTAGCGCGTCTTGAGACGCGGCGCGGTGGTGGTAGTCATCAGATGTCCTCACCGGTGCGCTTGGCAACACGGATCTTGTTGCCCTCGTCGTCAAAGCGGTAGCCGACGCGAGTAACGACCTTGTTGCCGTCCTTCTCAACAACCAGCTGCACGTTGCTGACGTGGATCGGGGCCTCGGTCGTCACAATGCCACCGGTCTGCGAACCGCGAGCGGTCTGGCCGGCCTTGGTGTGCTTCTTGACCCGGTTGACACCCTCGACGAGGACGCGGTCCTGAGCGGGGTAGGCCACGATGACCTTGCCCTGCTTGCCCTTGTCCTTACCGGTGATGACCTGTACCAGGTCGCCCTTCTTGATCTTCATGCTTACAGCACCTCCGGCGCGAGCGAGATGATCTTCATGAACTTCTTCTCGCGCAGCTCACGGCCCACCGGGCCGAAGATACGGGTGCCGCGGGGGTCGCCGTCGTTCTTCAGAATGACGGCGGCGTTCTCGTCGAAGCGGATGTACGAGCCATCCTGGCGACGACGCTCCTTGACGGTGCGAACGATGACCGCCTTGACGACGTCACCCTTCTTCACGTTGCCACCGGGGATCGCGTCCTTGACGGTGGCGACGATGACGTCACCGATGCCCGCGTAGCGGCGACCCGAGCCACCGAGAACACGGATGGTGAGAATTTCCTTCGCACCCGTGTTGTCGGCGACACGCAGTCGCGACTCCTGCTGGATCACGTCTATCTCCTGATCGTCTGCCGGTTCCCGGCAGGGGCCCCGCTAACGGGTGCCCCTGCCGAGCCTGGCGGAACTGACCTGAGGGGAAGCCCCCTCAGGAATTACTTGGCCTTCTCGAGGATCTCGACGATGCGCCACCGCTTGGTGGCGGACAGCGGCCGGGTCTCCATCAGGAGGACGCGGTCGCCGACACCGGCGGAGTTCTGCTCGTCGTGGGCCTTGAGCTTGTTCGTACGGCGGATGACCTTGCCGTACAGCGCGTGCTTCACGCGGTCCTCGACGGCGACGACGACGGTCTTGTCCATCTTGTCGCTGACGACGAGGCCCTCGCGGGTCTTGCGGAAGCCGCGCTCGGTCTTGGTCTCAGTCACAGTGTTCTCGCTCATCAGACGCTCTCCACCGTTTCGATGCCCAGCTCGCGCTCGCGCATCAGGGTGTAGATCCGGGCGATGTCCTTACGGACGGACTTGAGCCGACCGTGGTTCTCGAGCTGCCCGGTCGCCGCCTGGAAGCGGAGGTTGAACAGCTCTTCCTTGGCCTCGCGGAGCTTGTTGAGGAGCTCCTCGTTGCCCAGCTCGCGCAGCTCGGACGCCTTGGTACCGGCCGACATCACGCTTCACCTGCCTCGCGCTTGACGATCCGGCACTTCATCGGCAGCTTGTGGGCCGCGCGAGTAAGCGCCTCACGGGCGATCTTCTCGTTGGGGTACGACAGCTCGAACATGACGCGTCCGGGCTTGACGTTGGCGATCCACCACTCGGGCGAACCCTTACCGGAACCCATGCGGGTCTCGGCCGGCTTCTTCGTCAGGGGACGGTCCGGGTAGATGTTGATCCAGACCTTGCCGCCACGCTTGATGTGACGCGTCATGGCGATACGAGCGGACTCGATCTGACGGTTCGTCACGTACGCCGGGGTCAGCGCCTGGATGCCGTACTCGCCGAACGCAACCTGCGTGCCACCCTTGGACATGCCGCTGCGCTTCGGGTGGTGCTGCTTGCGGTGCTTGACCCTACGGGGGATCAGCATTTCGGTCAGGCCTCCGTTCCGGTGCTCTCAGCAGCCGGAGCAGCGGCGGTCGCCTCGGCCTTGGGGGCCTCGGCGGCCGGAGCCGACTGCTGCGGCTTGCGGCCGCGGCCGCCACGCTCGCCACCGCGGCCACCGCGGCCGGCCGGGCGGTCAGCGCCGCCACGGGCCGGGCGGTTGCCCGCACGGGCAGCAGCGTTCTCGGCGCGGACCTCGGCGATGTTCTTGACGTCGCCCTTGTAGATCCAGACCTTCACGCCGATGCGGCCGAAGGTCGTCTTGGCCTCGAAGAAGCCGTAGTCGACGTTCGCGCGGAGCGTGTGCAGGGGCACGCGGCCCTCGCGGTAGAACTCCGAGCGGGACATCTCGGCGCCGCCGAGGCGGCCACCGCACTGGACCTTGATGCCCTTGGCGCCGGCCTTCATCGTGCTCTGCATGCTCTTGCGCATGGCACGACGGAAGGAGACGCGGGAGGAGAGCTGCTCGGCGACGGCCTGGGCCACCAGCTGAGCGTCCACCTCGGGGTTCTTGACCTCGAGGATGTTCAGCTGGACCTGCTTGCCGGTCAGCTTCTCCAGCTCGCCGCGAATGCGGTCGGCCTCGGCGCCGCGGCGGCCGATGACGATGCCCGGGCGAGCGGTGTGGATGTCGACGCGGACGCGGTCGCGGGTGCGCTCGATCTCAACCTTCGAGATACCGGCGCGCTCCATGCCCTTCGTCATCATGCGACGAATGGCGACGTCTTCCTTGACGTAGTCCTTGTACAGCTTGTCGGCGTACCAGCGGGACTTGAAGTCCGTGGTGATGCCGAGCCGGAACCCGTGCGGGTTTACCTTCTGGCCCATTACCGGGTTCCTTCCTTGCTGCTGACGACCACGGTGATGTGGCTGGTCCGCTTACGGATCCGGTAGGCACGGCCCTGGGCACGCGGACGGAACCGCTTCAGGGTCGGGCCCTCATCCACATACGCCTCGCTGATGACCAGCGAAGAGGCGTCGGTGTGGTCGTAGTTGTGTGCGGCGTTGGCAATGGCGCTGTCCAGCACCTTGCCGACCGGCACGCTCGCGGCCTGCGGGGCGAAACGCAGGACCGCCTGAGCCTCCGTGGCATCCATGCCACGGATGAGGTCCACCACGCGGCGGGCCTTCATGGGCGTGACGCGGATGTACCGCGCCTGGGCCCTGGCTTCCATGGTTGTCCCTTCGGTGTAAGTCATAGTCAGTCACCCCGCGTTAGCGGCGCTTCGACTTCCGGTCGTCCTTGACGTGGCCGCGGAAGGTGCGAGTCGGCGAGAACTCGCCGAGCTTGTGGCCGACCATCGACTCGGTGACGAACACCGGGACGTGGATCTTGCCGTTGTGCACCGCGATGGTGTGACCCAGCATGGCCGGGACGATCATCGAGCGACGGGACCAGGTCTTGATGACGTTCTTGGTGCCGGCCTCGTTCTGTACGTCCACCTTCTTGGCGAGGTGGCCGTCGACGAAGGGCCCCTTCTTGAGACTGCGCGGCATCTAAACCCGCTCCTAGCGCTTCTTGTTCGTCTTGCGGCGGCGGACGATGTACTTGTTCGACGCCTTCTTGGGCGAACGAGTACGACCTTCCTTCTTACCCCACGGCGAAACCGGGTGACGGCCACCGGAGGTCTTACCCTCACCACCACCGTGCGGGTGGTCGACCGGGTTCATCACGACACCACGGACGGTCGGGCGGACGCCCTTCCACCGCATGCGGCCGGCCTTGCCCCAGTTGATGTTCGACTGCTCGGCGTTGCCGACCTCGCCGATGGTGGCGCGGCAGCGGGCGTCGACCAGGCGGATCTCACCCGACGGCATACGAAGGTGGGCCATGGTGCCCTCCTTCGCCAGCAGCTGCACGGAGGCACCCGCGGAGCGGGCGAACTTCGCGCCGCCGCCGGGCCGCAGCTCGATGGCGTGGATGGTCGTACCGACCGGGATGTTGCGCAGCGCCAGGTTGTTGCCGGGCTTGATGTCGGCGGCCGGGCCGTTCTCGACACGGTCGCCCTGCACCAGACCACGCGGCGCGATGATGTAGCGCTTCTCGCCGTCCGCGTAGTGCAGGAGCGCGATGCGCGCGGTGCGGTTGGGGTCGTACTCGATGTGCGCGACCTTGGCCGGCACGCCGTCCTTGTCGTGACGACGGAAGTCGATCACGCGGTAGGCGCGCTTGTGGCCACCACCCTGGTGGCGAACGGTCACACGACCGGTGTTGTTACGGCCGCCCTTGTTGTGCAGGGGGCGGACCAGCGACTTCTCCGGCGTGGACCGCGTGATCTCGACAAAGTCGGCGACGCTGGAGCCACGACGGCCCGGGGTCGTCGGCTTGTACTTGCGGATACCCATTTCTCAGTCCTCGTCCGATTCCGGACGACTCGGCCTCACTAGGAGGTCGGGCCGCCGAAGATGTCGATACGGTCGCCCTCAGCGAGGGTCACGATGGCGCGCTTGGTGTCGGCGCGCTTGCCGAAACCGGTGCGGGTGCGCTTGCGCTTGCCCTGGCGGTTGATCGTGTTGACCCCGGTGACCTTGACCGAGAAGACCGCTTCGACGGCCTGCTTGATCTGGGTCTTGTTGGAGCCCGGCGCGACGATGAACGTGTACTTGTTCTCGTCGAGCAGCGCGTAGCTCTTCTCCGAGACAACCGGCTTGACGAGAACGTCGCGCGGGTCGTCGTAGGTCTTGCTGGTAACGGTCGCCTCGCTCATCAGGCGTCGCTCCCTTCGGTCTCAGCGGTCTGGGGGCCAGACACGAAGGACTCGAAGGCGGCCTGGGTGAAGACCACGTCGTCAGAGACGATCACGTCGTACGTGTTCAGCTGGCCCGGCTCCAGGATGTGCACCTGGGGCAGGTTGCGTGCGGAGAGCCACGCGGCCTCGTCGTTGCGGTCGACGACCAGGAGCACGTTCTTGCGCTCCGAGATCTTGCCGAACAGCGTCTTGGCGGCCTTCGTGGAGACCCCACCCTCGACCACGCCGGTGACGACGTGGATACGGGAGTGACGCGCCCGGTCGGAGAGGGCACCGCGGAGGGCGGCGGCCTTCATCTTCTTCGGGGTGCGCTGCGAGTAGTCACGCGGCTGCGGGCCGTGGACGACGCCACCGCCGACGAACTGCGGCGCGCGGGTCGAACCCTGGCGCGCGCGGCCGGTGCCCTTCTGGCGGTAAGGCTTGCGCCCACCACCGCGGACCTCGCCGCGACGCTTGGTCTTGTGCGTGCCCTGACGGGCAGCTGCCAGCTGCGCGACAACGACCTGGTGGATCAGCGGAACGCTGGTCTTCGCGTCGAAGATCTCCGCGGGGAGCTCGACGGTACCGGCCTTGTCGCCTGCCGGCGAAAGGATGTCAATGGTGCTCATTACCTCAAGCCCCCTTGGCCGCGGTACGGACCAGGACGAGGCCGCCGTTCGGACCGGGGACCGCGCCCTTGATGAGGAGCAGACCCTTCTCCGCGTCAACCGCGTGGATGGTCAGGTTCTGGGTGGTGACGCGCTCGTTACCCATGCGACCGGCCATGCGCATGCCCTTGAAGACACGCCCAGGGGTGGCGCAGCCACCGATCGAACCGGGGGAACGGTGCTTGCGCTGCACGCCGTGACCGGCGCCGAGGCCCCGGAAGTTGTGACGCTTCATGACACCGGCGAAGCCCTTGCCCTTGCTCTTGCCCGTGACGTCGACCTTGACGCCGGACTCGAACACCTCGGCGTTGATCTCCTGGCCGAGCGTGTACTCGCTGGCGTCAGGCGTACGGATCTCCACCAGGTGGCGGCGCGGGGTGACGTCGGCCTTGGCGAAGTGACCCTTGAGGGGCTTGTTCACCTTGCGCGGGTCGATCTCGCCGAAGGCGATCTGCACCGACTCGTAGCCGTCGCTGTCGTTCGTGCGGACCTGCGTCACGACGCACGGACCGGCCTTGACGACGGTCACCGGGACGACCCGGTTGTTCTCGTCCCAGACCTGGGTCATGCCGAGCTTCTCGCCCAGGACGCCCTTGATGTTCTTGCTCATCTCGGCCCGTCCCCTCAGAGCTTGATCTCGATGTCGACGCCGGCCGGCAGGTCGAGACGCATCAGCGAGTCAACCGTCTTCGGCGTGGGGTCGAGGATGTCGATGAGGCGCTTGTGCGTGCGCATCTCGAAGTGCTCGCGAGAGTCCTTGTACTTGTGCGGCGACTTGATGACGCAGTACACGTTCTTCTCAGTGGGCAGCGGCACCGGGCCCGCGACCGACGCACCAGTGCGGGTCACCGTCTCGACGATCTTCTTCGCCGAGGAGTCGATGACCTCGTGGTCGTAGGCCTTGAGCCGGATGCGGATCTTCTGTCCCGCCATGGCTACTAGTAGTCCTGTCTCTCGTTTAACGCTCTGGAACCCGGGGTTCGGTACCTTCTCCTCCGACCCACGCGGTCGGGCGTGTCGCATCCCCTCTACGCAGAAATCACGAAGGATTTCCCAACCAAGGGGGTGCGGGCCGAATACCACGCTGCCGGGGGTGAAACCCCACCGGGTGCCTGGCCGGTGCCCCACTTACGCTTCCCGGAAGATTCCCGTACGTCCGGCCCGCATGGGGCCGACGAGTACTGTGGGACTCGCTTCCGGTCCTCCCGGCGGGAGGCGCGCAGCATTGACACTCAACCGAGCAACCTGGCTAGTGTGCCATACGGGCTGCGGGCCTGGCCAATCGGGCCGAGGATCTTACCCCGCCCGAGTGTCCGGTCAAACGCGGGCACGCATCGGGGCGACCCCGGCCCCCGCCCCCGTCCGCGTTATTCGGTCGTACGCGCGTACCCCCGCCCCTAGAGTTTCCGGCCGGGCACGACGACGGTACGGGGGCGGAAGACCATGCGGACGCACTATCCACGGACCCCGCATCTCCCCTGGTCACCCGGGGCCACCTCCGACGACGTGCGGATGACGGACCTCGGCGCGCTGGCCGGGACCGAGGTCGTCGTCACCGAGAAGCTGGACGGGGAGAACACCACGTTGTACGCGGACGGGCTGCACGCCCGTTCGCTGGACTCGGCGCACCATCCGTCCCGGACCTGGGTGAAGGCCCTCCAGGCCCGCGTCGGTCCCCGTATCCCGCAGGGGTGGCGGATCTGCGGCGAGAACATGTTCGCCCGGCACTCCCTGGCGTACGGCGCGCTGGAGAGCCACTTCTACGGGTTCTCCGTGTGGGACGGCGACCGCTGCCTGGGCTGGGACCGGACCGTGGAGTTCCTGCGCTCCCTCGGCATCCCGGCGCCGCCGGTGCTGTGGCGCGGGGTGTTCGACGCCAAGGCGCTGCGCGCGCTGAAGCCGGACACGGGGCGGCAGGAGGGGTACGTCGTGCGGCCGGCCGCCGCCTTCCCGGCGGCCCTGTTCGGGCGCGTCGTCGGCAAGTGGGTGCGGCCGGGGCACGTGGTGACCGATACGCACTGGATGCACGCGCAGGTCGTGGAGAACGGGCTCGGGCCGGCGGCGGCGCTGTGGGCGGTACGGAGCGGAGCACCCGTCGACCCGGCGGCGCTGGCGGCCGCGGTGGGCGCGGCGGCCGGCGGGGCGGTCGGACTGGCTTCCGGCGCGGCTTCCGGCCTCGCGGCCGGCCGAGCGGCCGGCCTTGCCGCCGAGCCGGCGTCCGGGCCCGCGTCCGGCCCGAGTCGGGCTTCCGCGCCCGAAGCCGACGCCCCGGACACGCTCGGTCACACCGCCGCCCTCGCCGCCGCCGACGCCCTGGACGCCGTCGGCCGCACCGGCGACGACCGGCTCACCGGTGTCCTCGCGGCCCTGCTGCACGGCACCCGCCGCACCGCCCTCGCCCCGCTGCTGGCCCCCGCGCTCGGCATGCCGCAGGCCCGCCGCGTCGCGGACCTCGTCGGGCTGGCCCCCGGGCTGCACCGCCCCTACCCCGACGGGGAGCGGCGCGCCGGGCTGGCCCGGATGGCGCTCGCCGCCGACCTGCCCGTGCTGCACGCGGTGTCCGGGGTGCTGGCGGACACCGCCGAGGCGCGGGAGCAGGTCGAGTGGTCGGCCCTGCACGCGGAGGAGGTGCGGGAGCCGGACGGTCTCGCCGAGGCGTTCACCGGCCTCGCGCCGGAGGCCGCCGACCGCTGCCTGGCGCAGGCCCGCGAGGCGTACGCGGCCGGGCGCCTCGCCACCGCCGACGAGGCGGTCGCCGCGACCTGGCGGTGGCGGTCCGGGGACTTCCCGCGCCTGGTCCAGCTGGCCGGCCCCTCGGGCAGCGGCAAGAGCACCTTCGGCCGGGGCCTGCCGGGCGTCGCCACGTACCTCTCGCTGGACGATCTGCGCCTCGCCCGGGGCTCGCGCGCCGACCAGAGCGCCAACGGGGACGTGCTGCGCGAGGGCCTGGACCGGCTGGACGCGGCCCTCGTCCCCGGCGCGACGGTGGTCTGGGACGCCACCTCGCTCAACCCGCACCAGCGCTCCCTGGTCCACGCGGTCGCCCGCCGCCGGGACGCCCTGGTCACGCACGCCGTGGCCTGGATCGGCGAGGCGGAGCTGGCCGCGCGCAACGGGCGCCGGGAGCACCCCGTACCACCGCAGGTGCTGGCGTCGCAGCTGCACCGGTTCGTCCCCCCGTACCCCGGCCAGGCGCACCGCACCTGGTACATCGGCACCAGCGGAACCGTGGAGGACCGGGCCTGATGCGTACGAGTGAGCAGCTCTACCACCGCGTCCGCTGGGACGCCCGCTTCGACCCGGCGCGCTTCGTGCTGGGCGTGGCGCAGCGCGGCCGGGAGCCGAAGCGGGTGCCGCTGGACCGGTTCACGCCGGGCGGCGACATCCCCTGGCACCGGGTCCTCTTCTTCGAGGCGGACGGCGAGGTGGTCTGGGACCGGGCCACGGGTACGGACCGCATCGACGCGACGGAAGCCGGCCGGATCCGGGAGGCGCGCCGCCTGCCTTCCCCGTACTTCACGGCCCGGACCCCGCACGCCTACTCCCCCGCGACGGGCACCTGGTCAATGGCGCCGACTGGCGCGAAGAGCCCGGCGGGCCCGCTGACCGTCCTCACCTGGAACACCCTCTGGGACCGCTACGACAGCGACCGCATCGACACCGCGCGGCGCCGCCCCCTGCTGGCCGAGGCGCTGCGCGCGGCGGACGCGGACGTGATCGCGCTCCAGGAGGTGGAGCCCGCGCTGCTCACGCTGCTGCTGGGCTGCGACTGGGTGCGCGCCGCCTACACGCTCGCCACGGAGCCGGCGGGCCACGACGTGCCGGACAACGGCCTGCTGCTGCTCAGCCGCCTGCCGGTGAGCGAGGCGGCGGTGCACGTACTGGGCCCGCACAAGGCGGTGGCGGCGGCGGTGGTGGAGACGGCGGACGGACCGGTCACGGTGGCCGTCACGCACCTCAGCAGCGACCATTCCGCCGAGGGCGCGGCTCGTCGGGAGGCCGAACTGACCGACTTGGCAACGGGGTTGGCTGCCGTGGAGGGCGAGCTCGTCCTGGTCGGCGACTTCAACGACGGCGGCGACCACCCGCAGACCCGCCTGGCGATGGCGGACGCGTGGACGGAGGTGCACGGCCCCGCCGACGACACCCCGACCTTCGACCCGTCGGCCAACCCGCTGGCCGCGATCTCGTCCCTCTCGGGGCGGGTGTCGCGTCTCGACCGGGTGCTGCTGCGTACGGATCGGCTGCGGGCGTGTGGGGCGACCCTGCTCGGGGAAGAGCCCGGGCCGGGTGGACTGCATGTGTCGGATCACTACGGGGTACGGGTGGCGCTCGGCGCGGCTTCACCGGAGACCGAGTCCGTAGTCCTTCGCGTCGCCGCCGCCCTCCCCGGGGCGCGCGTCCACCTCGTGGGCTCCCGGCGCATGGGCTGCGCGCTCCCCGGCGCCGACCTTGACCTGGTGGCGGCGCTCCCCGACGTCGCGGGCGTACGGGACCGGCTCGCCGCCGCCTTCCCGGAGGCGCGCGCCCTCCGCGAGGTCACGGGCGCCCGGGTCCCGGGCCTGCGGTGGTACGTGGACGGCCTGCGCGTGGACCTGGTCACCGTGGCGACGGGAACGCTCCCCCCGGCCGAGGCGGTCGCCCGCCGCGCGGAGTTGGGCGAGGCGGCGGCGGTGGCGCTGAGCGCGGTGAGCGACGCGGAGGCGTTCCCGCACCAGGAGGCGTTCACCGCACTGGCCCGGGACGTGAAGGAGTGGGCGGCGGCGAGGGGACTGGACTCCGCCCCGTGCGGCGGCCTCCCGGGCATCGCCTGGGCGGCCCTCGCGGCCCGTACGGCACACGAGGGCGGCGGCCTCCGGGACTTCTTCGCGACCTGGGCGGCGTGGGACTGGCGCACCCCGGTGGGCGAGGGCCCGACGACGGGCGACCCGGTCACGGTGTACACCCCGACGGCCCCGGTCCGCTCCTGCACGAGCCAAGTCTCGGCGTCGGGCCGGGACTTGCTGACGGCGGAGCTGTTCCGGGCCTGGGAAATCCTGGACGCGGAGCCGGGCATGCTCTGCGCCCCGCCCGCCCTGACCGAGCACACGGCCTGGGCCCTGGCCTCCGCCCACCCCACGGAGGAGGGCCGCCTACGCGGCCGCCTCCTGGCCCTGACGGCCGCCCTGGCCGAGGCGGGCGCACCGGACTGCCGCGTCTGGCCGCGCCCGGTCACGGTGCCCGGCGGCACGGGGTACGCGATCGGCCTGGGCGCGGCGCCCCCGGAGGCGCACCGGCTGGCGGAGATCGGGGCGGAGGTTTTGCGCGGGATCACGGGGGCGTCGCTGCGCCCCGGTCCGAGCCCACGCGACACCTGAAGGCAGGCGCTACGGGGCCTCGTACCGCGTCAGCCAGGTCGCGACCTCGTCCACCACCGCGGGATCGACATGGCCGGGCCGCGCGTAATCGGCCGGGGTGGACGGGCCGCTCCCGGCGAAGAAGAGGTGATCGACGCGCTCATGGATGCGGATCGACACCTCCGGCCGGCCCGCGAGGGCGCGCCGCCAGCCCGCGAGGTCGTCGGCGACGGTCACCTGGTAGTCCCGGCCTCCCTGGAGGATCAGCATCGGGCACTCCAGCCGGGCGGCCGTGGCCGCGGGGTCGTAGGCGCGCAGATCGAGCCAGTAGGCGGCGGAGAACCCCAGCGGCAGCGATTCCGGGGGCGTGTCCGGCGTGAGCCCCTGGTCCGCCACCGCCGCGGCCTGCCGGACCAGGGCCGACACCATCGCGTCGGCGGCCGGACCGGGCGCCGACGCCGCCAGATGGCGCGCCACCCGGACCGCCGCCTCGTGCATCGGCTGGGTGTCCGCGGCGAGGAGCACCAGGCCCGCGACGGAAGGGTCGGCGGCAGCGATCCGGGGCGCCGCCTTGCCGCCCATGCTGTGCCCCAGCAGGTGGATCCGGTCCGGGGCCACCTCGGGCCGCTGCCGCAGCAGCCGGAGGGCGGCGAGCGCGTGCGGCACGTACTCGTCGGCCATCGTGAAGTCCGGCCGCAGACGGCCCGGGTGGGCGAAGGTCACCTTGTCGAAGCGCAGCACCGCCACCTGCCGGGAGGCGAGGCCCCACGCGAGGTCCTTCAGCGGCTTGTTCGGACCGCTGCTCTCGTCCCGGTCGAACGCGCCGCCGCCACTGAGCAGCACCACGGCGGGCCACGGCCCCTCGCCCACGGGCAGGGTGAGCGTCCCGGGAACCGAGAGCGGCCCGGCGCCCACCACGACCTCGCACTCGGTGAACCGGTCCACGTCCACGTAGCCCGGCGGCTCCCACGCGTCGTCGCCCTGCGCGTCGAAGCGGAGTCCCTGCAGCAGACCGTCGTCTCCGGCCGACGTGACCACGGTGAACCCGCCTTCGGCGCAGACCACGGGGATGCGTACGCGCACCGAGCCGGCCTCGGCCACCGGCTCCTCGACGGCCGCGCGGCCGCCCCGCCCGGCGACCTCGGCCGCCCACGCGAGCCGCAGCTGCTCCCCGGACACGGCCGCCCGCAGCGGAGGCGCGAACAGTTCCACCGACTCCTCGAACCGCTCCGTCCGCAGCAGCGCGGCGAATCGACGCGCCGCCTCCGGCACCCCAGCCTTGACCATTCTCATAGCTGAGAAAGGTATCAGCCGTGAGAAGGTAAGAGCGTGGACTCCTTGGACCTGCTCGCCCATCCCATCCGGCTGCGGATCGTTCTCGCGATGGGCGGCGCGCGCACCCTGACCACCTCTCAGCTCTGCGCCCGTATTCCGGAGGCGTCCAAAGCCACGGTCTACCGGCACATCGACCTGCTGACGTCCGGCGGACTCCTTGAGGTGGCCGAGGAGCGTCGGGTGCGCGGCGCGGTGGAACGCCACTACCGGCTCCGCCAGGACCGGGCCACCATCGGCCCGGAGGCGGTCTCCGCGCTGACCCCGGAGGATTACCGGCGCACCTTCGCCACCGCGATGACCGCCCTGCTGGCCGAGTTCACCGCCTACCTCGACCGCGACGGGGCCGACCCCGTGGCCGACCGGGTGGGCTACCGCCAGCACGCACTCTGGCTCAGCCCGGCGGAACTGGAGGAGCTGATCGGCGGCCTGCGCGCGGCCATCGCCCCGAAGCTCGCCAACGAACCGGGCCCCGGGCGCACTCAGTACCTGCTCAGCCCGATCCACTTTCCGATGGAGGCGCCCTCCCCGGAACCCGGCGCGCAGGCGCCCCGCGCCTGATCAGTAGCAGCGCCGGCCCATGGGGTTGCTCGCCGCGGCATCCAGCTGGGACCAGGTGTGCGGCCCCGCGATGCCGTCCTGCTCGATGCCGACGCACGCCTGGACGTTCCGGACGGCTCCGCGGCGGTCTACTCGCACGTGTCCGTGATGATCGCCGCGTTCGCGGCCGGCACGGCCGGGAGGCCGCCCGACAGGACGAGCCCTGCGGTGACGAGGTCGGTCAACAGACCCTTGCGCATGGGCGTTTCCCCCTTCGAGGCGAGCCGGTCGAGCGCCGGACCCGGGCCGGCCGTAGGGGCCGACCCGACCCGGTCCGTGCCCGCCGTCCCGCGAGTCCCGGAGACGTCCCGAGACGTGTTTCCGGGGCGGCCCCTGGGGGTCCGGGCTGCAGAAGCCCTCCGCCGGCCCGCTCACGCGGGGCAGAGGCACGGACCGGGACAGGTCAAGGCTTGCCGAGCGGTTCGAAGCCCTCGGGCAGCGGAATCCCGAACCGCCGGCACAGGAGGGGCACATCGTGGCGGTCGACGTCACGGGGCTCGTAGCCCGTGTGGCAACGCACCGCCCAGTCGGCCGACTCGCACCGAACCGGGGTGCCCGCGATCGATCCGCGCCCGGCAAGCGCGTCAGCGGCGAAGACCGTACCGGTCACCACGGACCCGTAGTGCAGCCTGCCTCCGGCAAGCGGCTCGTACAGGTGCAGGTCGACGCGCCGCCGGACACCGTCGTGCAGGACGAAGTTCCACGGTCGGTCGTCCGGCCACGGGAAGATCCGGTCGACACCGGCCTCCGCGAACGCGCGGAACAGGGCCTCAAGGTGTGCGGCCGGCACCCATACGTCGAGGTCGGAGTGGTCGCGCGTCTGCTCCCCGAGCAGTGCGTCCACGCCCCACCCGCCACCAATGCACGCATCCACGCCGTGGGCGTCGAGCCGCTGAACCAGCGCGACCACGTCTTCGGCCGACATCTCATAGTCACTCACCGCACCAGGGTAGGAGCCGACGGCCGCCTGTTCCCGGTATTTTCGGCTGCCGCCACTCGCACCACGAGCCTGACGCCCCCCGCAGCCGCGGGGGGCGGTCAGTGCCAGGTCACCGACCGGCGGCGTACGAAACGAACCCCGCCCACGCGGACTCGCCGAAGGCGAGCGGCGGCACGGACAGGTCCTTGGAGTCACGGACGCGCACGGCGCCGGGCGCCGCCGCGACCTCGACGCACTCATTGCTGTTGCCGTTGTCGCTGTAGCTGCTCTTGAACCACTCGGTCTCGCGGATCATGTGCGCCTCCCAGCGCGTGAAGGGTCAGCAGTCGGCTGCGTACGAAACGAAGCCCGCCCACGCGGACTCGCCGAAGGCGAGCTCTGGCACGGACAGGTCCTTGGAGTCACGGACGTGCACCGCGCCCGGTGCCGCCGCGACCTCGACGCACGAGTCCCCTTCGCTGCTGCTGCTGTAGCTGCTCTTGAACCACTCCAGCCCGGCAGCACCCCGGGCAGAGGTCTCGCGAATCATGTCTCTCCCAACACTCTTTCGATGAAGGCCCGCGACTCCCGCGGCGGCAGCGCCTGGGCCCGGATCATGCCACAGCGGAGATCAAGGATCCTGATCTGCTTCTGGTCAGACACCGGTCGACCTGCGAAGGCGCCGTCTGCCCGCCCAACCGCCGTACCGTCTTCGAACTTCAGCACCTCAACGCCGCCCTCCATGCTCGCGTGGTCCTCACGATGGGTCGGCATCACCTGGATCTCGACGCTTCGCAACTCACTGAGCTCCAAAAGCCGTTCGAGCTGGCCACGCAAGACCATTGTGCCCCCGATGGGACGCCGCAGGGTCACCTCTTCCTGGACGAAGCTGAGCGCAGGCGCCGGTGATCTCTCGAAGATCGCCTGCCTTGCGATGCGCGCGGCAAGCACCCGCTCCACTTCGTCCTGCGAGTAAGCGGGGCGCCTCATCTCGAACAGGGCTCGCGCGTACTCGGGCGTCTGCAGCAAGCCGTGGATGTTGTGGTTGCTGTACAACGACATCTCAACGGCCCTCGCCTCCAGCTTCGCCAGGTCCCGCACCTTCTTTGGGTACCTAACCGCCGCCAGATCCTGCTTCATCGCGGCGATCTTGCCGCCCGCCCCGCACACCCGATCCGCCATGTCCAGCAGCTCCGGCCGAGGGATCCGCCGACCGCCCTCCACCTTGTAGATCAGGTTCTCCCCGTACCCCAACCGCGTCCCGAACTCCGCCGCCGTGAGCCCCGCCGCCTCCCGCCACGCCCGGATCTGGCGCCCCACGGCGGCGACCACCGCGACGCCCGACTCGTCGTCCGGGTCGACGTCCCAGCCCGGTTCGTCCGCCCCGGCGTCGGGCTGCCACTGCGTACCGATCTCGTCCACACTCATCCGTGCCCCGCTTCCGCGCGCGTGCCGTTCTTCCTCAACCGTGTACGTCCCCCGGGCGTCACCCCGTACAGCGGGGACAGCACTGGACAAGCTGGGGACAATGACCGTACGTAAGCACCGAGTCACTGTTCACGGTAGGCGCCCACGGCCACTCTGAGTGACGTGAACCGAGAAATCACCCGAACCGAACGTTCCGCTCCCGCCCGGCAGTTCGCCGTACTGCTCTCCCCCACGCGCCGGGGCGCACGGCTCGCCCGGCTGCTCACGACGGCGCACTTGGGCCACTGGGGGCTCCCCACCGAGGCGGCCGCGCACATCGTCGCCGAGCTGGCCGCGAACGCGGCCATGCACGGGCGCGTGCAGGGCCGGGACTTCCGCCTGAGCCTCACCGTGAGTGACACGGCGCGGCTGCGGATCGAGCTGACGGACACCCGGAGTGACCGCCTGCCCGTGCCCGACACCCCCGGCCCGTGCGCGGAGAGCGGGCGCGGCCTGCTCATCGTGGAGGCGCTGGCGGACCGCTGGGGCGTCGAGGAGGGGCCGGTGCCGCGCAAGACGGTGTGGGCGGAACTCGACCTCGTACCGTGACTACCGTGACGCCTCCGACCGCGTCCCGGGCCACCGGGTCGCGGTCCTTCGCGACGTAATAAGGCTTTTAAAGAACCTGGGAAAGAACCAGACCAATACCCACCCCACCCCGTCTTGACCTGCATCACTCGCGCGAGTGAACTCGGGCAACTGGGCTGGATTCGGGACGGGTTGGCTGGCATATGCTCGCCGCGACAACACCACACAACGTGACGGCCCCCGGCGAGACGGGCATCTCCACCAGGGGCCTGACCAACACGGAAGAGAACGCTTCCTGATGGCTACCCCGCAGGTTATCGCGCCCTCGCGCGCCCCGTCCGGCCCCTCCACCGCCGGTGTTCACCACGTCAACGTGCGCCACATCTCCGGTTTCACGGTCATCGGCAACCACCTCGCCCAGCACGCGGAGCTCTCGCTGACCGCGATCGGGCTCGCCGCCCACATCCAGTCGCTGCCCACGGGGGCCAGGGTGGGGATCAAGTTCCTCGCGGCCCGCTTCCCGGAGAGCGAGGCCCGAATCGCCGCCGCACTGCGCGAGTTGGAGGCCGCCGGGTACCTGCACCGCAGCCGCGTGCGCCTGGCGGACGGCCGCGTGGTCACCCGTACGACGTCGTACAACCACCCCGACGCCACCCCTGAGCAGCAGCCCGCACCGGCGGCACCGCCGCCCGCCCCGGCCGTCGAATCCCACCCCACGGCAGCGACCACCCTCCTCACGGGCCTGCGCCGCCACGCGCCCCAACTCACCTTGTCGGCACAGGACATCGACGCACTGGCCCCCGCAGTCGCCACCTGGCTCGACCGCGACGTGCACCCCGCCACCGTCCAGCACGCCCTGACCAGCGACCTCCCGCCGGTCGTCAGGCACCCGGCCGGCTTCGTACGCAACCGACTGACCGCCCTGCTCCCACCCCCGCTCCCCGCCGCACCGGCACCGGCCCCCGGCGCCATCCCCCTCCAGGACTGCGACCGCTGCGACCGCGTCTTCCGCGCCCCGGAACCGGGCCCCTGCCGCGACTGCCGCGAGGCGGAGCCGCACAGAGCCGCCTGATCAGTCGCCGAGGATCCGCTCCCACAGCAGCCCGTCCCGCCAGCTCCCGTCGAGAAAGATCGAGGAGTGCGCGAGGCCGTACGGGCTGAACCCGTTGCGGCGCAGCACCCGCTGCGACGGCAGATTCTCCGGATTGGTGGACGCCTCGGCGCGGTGCAGCCCGAGTTCGTCCGGTCCGCTGGGAGGTGAGGCCCCGGGTCGCGGGCGGACCTGGGGCCTCGTTCAGGAGCGGGTGACCCGCGTCGAGACGCGGGTCGTTCCGGGGGCGGGGATGCGTGGCCTGGTCAGCGGTTGAGGACTTCCTCGATCTTGGCGGTCACGCGCTCGGCCTGGATGTCACGGCCCTTCTCGTTGGGGTGGGCGTACCAGGGGAGCGGCGTGCCGAATTCGACCTTGGAGTTCTCCAGCAGGCCGCCGATGCCCCGGTCGGCGCCGTCGCACGCGGTGTTGCTGCCGGTGTGGGCGTAGAGGTCCACGTAGTCGGCGCCGGAGTCGTCGGCGGCCTTCTTCATGACGTCGTCGAGTCGCTTCTGGGCCTGGTCCAGGACGGGCAGCGCGTCCTGCGGGATGTCGGCGAAGGGCAGTTCCGTCTGGCCGGGGGCCGCAGTCGCGCACTTGGTCGCGTCCTGGGGCACGAGTCGGGGATAGCCGACCAGGACCCGATCGGCGTACGGGGAGATGGCGCCCATGGCGTCGAGCATGTCCACCAGCTCGGATTCGACCTGCTCGGCCTTGTAGTCCAGCCATGCCTTTCCGTCGCCCGACGTGAAGAAGTCCGCGCACTCGTCGGCCGCACTGTCCGGGTCCACCGGCTGTCCGGGCAGGGCCAGCCCCTCATCGCCCCGGAGCTTGGCGGAGCACTGCTTGAGGATGCTGGCGAAGCCGAACGTGTTGCCGCCGATGCCGCCCACGACCAGCCTCGTGTCGTCCTTGAGCGCGTCCCGCTGTGCCGGAGCGGTCCCGCCGCCGAGCATCGGCTGCTCACGCCAGAAGTGCTCGACGAGCGCGCCTCCGCAGGAGACGTCCGACTGGACCTTGAGCGTGATGCCCTTGTCCGCCAGGCTCCGGGTGGCAACAGCGGGATAGTTCTCCGTGGCCTGGAAACACCAGGCCCTCGGGCTGTCCTGGTTGTTCAGGGGGGCGATGCCGTAGTTGGCGGTGTAGGAGTCGCCGAAGAAGACGGTCGGTACCGGGTCGGCGGGTGCCGCGTCGGCGGTTCCCGCCGGGGCGGCGAGCGCCAGGCAGCTGCCCACCGCGGCGATCGCGGCGGCCAGTCGTCGTGCCCGTGGAGTTGTCGTCGTCTTACGCATGGCCGAAGGCATGGCTGTGCCCTTTCGTCGGGACCCGCAGAGCGATGAAGACCAAATGGTCACGCTCCGCATTCATACACATCCGGACCGTGACGATCCATCACTGTGGCCCGTAACCGGACGTTGTCGGCCAATCACTACACGTCTGCCCGTCAGGCCTGGTCATAACGTCGTACGACGCCCCGCCGGAGGGTCATCGCGACCCGAAGGAGTCGGGCCCCCGCGCAAGCCGTACGGCGAGGCCGCGCGTGCACGGGCGGGGCGGCTCCCGGCGGTTGCGGGCCTGATCGGCCCTGTCCGGGATGGTGCAGCGGATCCCCCGGCGGCGCAGGCAGGCGCGATGTCCGGGGAAGGCATACGCCTTGTCCGGCCGCACCCCGATCAGGGCGGGCGCGTGGCCGGCCCGGCCCGATGCGGGGCACGCGGACCCTTTCCAGCACCGGTCCGAACTGCGGCGAGTCCCCACACTTCCTGCCGCCACCACGATCGACACGGGCTTCCGGCCCACGCCTCCTACCACCCGGTCGGCAGGCTCCGGAGGAACGGGACCAGGCGGTCGGCGATCAGGCGGTCGTCGCGGGCCGAGGTGTGGCCGTCGCAGCCGAGGAGATCCAGGCCCGACAGATCGAGGGACCAGTAGTGGACCCCGCTGTCGCCCGTGGCGTTGCGCGCGTCGACCACCTGCCGCACGTGCTCGGCGTTCCTGTCGAAGCCGACGGCCACGAGGCTGGTGCCGGGGCCGTAGCGCGTCCGCAGTTCCCGGAGGAACTCGTCGTAGGCGGCGCGGTAGGCGAGCGCGAGAGCGTCCGGCGTCCACGATTCACCGGGGGTGAGGTCGGAGAAGTCGTTGGAGCCGAGGTTGACCACCACGATGTGAGGCCGCCACGTCCCCGGGTTCTGCCAGACGTCGCCGTCCACGTCCAGCAGCGCGCGGTCGTAGTACGTCCGGTACGTGAGGCCGGGGCAGATGCCCGCGACGTTGCGCGCCATGCCGAAGCCGGAGAAGCCGTTGAGCTGGTCGTCGGCGTCCAGCCGCCGCGCGGTGAGGGCACCGTGGCTCACGTCGCTGTTGGTGTTCCGCTTCACCTGTTCGGGACCGCAGGCACCGGTGTGCGGCACATTGCCGTAGCCCACCGTGATGGAGTCCCCGATGAACTCGATCTGCCGGTCGCGGGGCGCCGGCCTGCCCAGAACGGCACCCCCGGGTGCGGCGACGAAGCCTCCGAACGCGCTGGTCTCCCCCGGGGTGTCGTTCCGCTTGACGACCCGGACCGTGTGCTCGCCGTCCCTCAGACCGTTGATCCAGTACGTGGTGTCGCCGGGTGTGACCAGGGTGGCGACGGTGGCCCCGTCGACCTGGACGTCGTAGTCGGCGGCCGCGCAGTCGAGCACCACCCCGACCCCGGTCCCGCGGAAGCGGCCCTCGAAGTACACCCCGGGCCAGCTGAACTCCACCGTCTCCCCGCAGTCCTTCACGCGCCCTGCGGTGTGCACCTGCTCCAAGACGCGCCGTACGGGGGCCGATTGCCGCAGGCCCCCTCTTCCGGAAGTCATCCGCTGCCCTCTCTGTCCCTGCGGCGCACGGGTGGATCACGGCCGAACGTCCGGCATTCCGCTCCCGGGTGTCAATCGATTTGAAGGGCAACGCCACCCCGGACGGCCGGACCCTCACCCCCTGGCGTCGGCGACCCCCGCGCTGTCCATGTAGTCACGCACGCGCGTGAGCAGCCCGTCGTGGACGTTGGAGGACCAGGAGACCGGGGACGGTGAACGCGGCGTCCCTGCCCGGCAAAGCCCCCACCACGCCATGCTCCGCGACGATCACGCCCGTTTCGGCGGTCTCGAGGACCGCGACCCTCCGCACCTCGCGCACCTCGGCGGGACTGGCACCCCAGGCCGCCCGGTATCCGGCGCGCACGGCCTCGCGGCCGAACTGCGTGCCGCGCTGATGGTCACCGCGCTGCTCGGCGTGACCGTCGGCCACCAGCTCCTCGGCCTGGCCGTGCTCCGCGAGGCGTCAGCGGAGCACATCGCCGCGCTGCTCCGCCCCGCGATCCAGGCCCTGTCGCGCCCGATCGTTGAGGATTGAAACTTCCCGCCCCGGCCGGACGTCTCTCCCCTCATGGACACCGCAGCACACACGACCCCCCGACGCGAAGCCCTCACCGGCGCCGCAGGGCTCCTCACCGCGGCGATCGGCGCCCTCGCGGGCCTCGCGGTCTGGCTTCCGTACGCCCGGAGCGGCCTCTCCGGCGCCTTCGAGAGCGAGCGCAACACCGACATCCTGTTCCTGGGCCTCCCACTCCTGCTGCTCGGCGGCACCCTCACGGCCCTGGCCGCCTTCGCCGCCGTACGCGGACGGTGGCGCACCGCCCTCGCCCTGGCGGCGGCCACCACCGCCCTCGCGGCCCTCGGCTACGGCCTCGACGTCCTGGCGGAGCCGCAGGCGGCGAGCGACTGCGGGTCGCCCTGCTGAGGCCATCGCCGCCTGCGTCAACCGGGCGGGTCGGTCAATGCGACGCAGCAGCGGCCCTGCGCATGCGTTCCACGACGCGCTCGGTCAATGCCACATCGTCCGCACGGTCACTCGACGCTCGGGGATTGGAGAGGTACACCGCGATGGCCATCGGGCCCTCGTCCCCCGAGCGGGCCAGGGAAACGGACCAGGAGACCGATTCACCGCCGCTGTTCACGTCCCACTGCCGCACCCACCCCGTCACACCGTCGGCCGAAGTCCGCAGAGCCGACTGCAACTGTGCGGCGGTTCGTTGCCCCACCACCCGGCGGCCGTCGTCCTCGGCGAGATCCTTCGGCTGCTCCACGCTGCCGTCGGCCCTGACCACCTTCGTGACCAGTTGCGGATGCACCTGCTTGCCGCCGCCCGCGATGACGGCCATCACCCGTGCCATCTGGACGGGCGTCGCGGTGACTCCTCCGGACCCGTTGGCCGCAGCGGCCAGGTCCGCCGCGTTCCGTCCACGAGGGTAGTCGCTCGGATTGACGGGCGTCGGTATGAGCAGCTCGTCGTCGTTGAATCCGAACGACTGTGCCGTCGCAGCGAGTTGTGCCTCCCCCACGTCGACCGCCAACCGTGCGAAGATGTTCCCGCACGCATAGCGCAGCGCGGTGCGGATCGAGGCGTTCCCGCAATGGGCGGGGTCACCGGTCAGCGCCTTGCTGCTGCCGGGAGGGGTGTAGGACGCCGGAGTGTCCGTCGCCTCGTCCACCGAGGAGTAGAGCCCCTTCTCCAGAGCCGCCGCCGCGACGACGAGATGAAAGGTCTCACCCGGCGGCGTCGATTCCTTCCTGGTCCGGTTCAACAACGGCTTGTGCCTGTTGCCGGTCAGTTCGATCCAGCCGCGGCTGTCTTCCATCGAATTGCCGCTGAAGGTGGCGGGGTCGTACGACGGAGTGCTGACCAGTGCCCGGATGTGCCCGGTGCGCACGTCTACAGCGACCGCGGCACCCTCCCGGCCGTCCAACGCGTCCATGGCGGCGCGCTGGACGGCCGGCGAAATGGCCGTCACCACGTTGCCCGGCCGACTGCCGGGGGAGGACGCGCCGGGGTTCAGGACATCGTCGTACGCCGATTCCAGCTCATTGCGCCCGTATACCAGCGACCGGTATCCCGTAACGGTCGCGTACAGCTCGCCATCCGCGTAGGTACGTCGATACGGGACCTTTCGGTTCCCCGACGGCCGGGAACCGGTGATCGCCCGGTTCCCGACGATGATGTCGCCCAGCCCGGCCTTCGGGGGCCTTGGTATCGACTGCTCGTCGTCACGCGACTTGCCGCCCGACGCACCGGCACGCTTTCCGATTCCGGTCCCGCCGTCCCCTCCTGTCCCGCAACCCGCCAAGGGGACAAGCAGGGTGAGCAGCGCGGCGAGGGAAGCCCAGTGGCGCTTTGTCGTAGGCATGCGGTCATCGTAGGGTCCGGCCCATCGGACGGATTCCGAACGGGAAACCCGTGATCGTTGCCTCGCATCGCCATCCTGCCGACGCGACGCCCTCACGACTACGCCGGATGCGCCTCCCGCCACGCCCGCATCGACCGGTCCCACTCGTCCCCCGTCAACGCCGTGAGCGACGCCGGGAACAGGCCGTCCTCCTCCTTGGCGATGTGGTGGTGCAACTCGTCCACCGCCGCCCGCAGCCGGACGACGTCCGCGTCGCGGGTGAGGTCGATATCCCGGAGGAACGCGCCGAGTTCACGGTGTTCGCGTACGAGCGCGTCGATGTAGTCCGCGTACTCCGGGTCGGCGCTCATCACCGCGAAGAGGCCCTGCTCCTCGCCCCGCCAGTGCGCCACGAGCTCGCGCTCCATCCGGGCGACCAGCTCGCCGACGACACCGTGGTCCCCGTCGTCCAGCGCGCGCAGGGCCGCGCCCGCCGCGTCCGTCACGGACTCGTGCTCCGCGATGAACTCCTTGATCAGCGGAATCTCACGGCAGCCGCAGTAGTGGCACATAAGGGGCACTTTGCCACATGGGTGAGCGGCTACGCATCGCGCCCGCGCAGCAGCAGGCCGCCCACCAGCAGCGCGGTCGCGGCCCATGCCCCGAGCACGCCCAGACCGGCCCAGGGACCGATGGGCAGCGCGTCCAGATGGACCGTGGCCTGCACCGCGAGGCCCGCGGGCATGGGCGAAAGCTGCTGGAGATGGCGCTGCCACTCCGGGTCGTTGACCACCTGGGCGACGACCGGGAACACGTAGAGCAGCCCGAGCACGATCCCGATGGCGGTCGCCGCCTCCCGTACCGCCGTCGCCACGCCGAGACCGAGCAGGGCGACGAGGAC
This sequence comes from Streptomyces sp. NPDC016469, assembly GCF_040632905.1. Lineage (NCBI taxonomy): Bacteria > Bacillati > Actinomycetota > Actinomycetes > Kitasatosporales > Streptomycetaceae > Streptomyces > Streptomyces sp. NPDC016469. The sequence continues at coordinate 52,837 of NZ_JBEYCQ010000008.1, read as the reverse complement.
GAGATAGAGCACCGAGCCCACGGCCGCGCGCAGGGTCGGGCCGTCGGCCAGGGACAACGGGGCGTAGCCGTGCGCCTCGGTGAATCCGCTGCCGGGCAGAATGAGGCGGCCGCCGAGCAGCGAGGCCGCGACGGCAGCCGTCCCAGCGGCCAGGACGACCGCCGTGAGGACCGCCGCCTTGGCCGCGAACACGGTCGTCCGGTCCGGCATCGCCATGAGCGTCGTGCGGATCATCCCGGTCCCGTACTCGCCGCTGACGGCCAGCACCGCGAGGATGGCGACGACGGCCTGGCCGACAGTGACACCGGTCAGCGCCAGCCGCACGGCGTCCTGGCCGCATCCCGTGTCCGGGCACTTCACGGCCTTCACGGTGCCGCAGCCCACGGCCGCGGTCAGCGCGACGGCGAGCAGGAGCAGCCTGCCCAGGTCGCCCGCCGTGCGCAGCTTCGTCCACTCCGCGTGCAGGGCACTCATACGTCCCTCCCCCGCAGCCGCACCACGGCCAGCCCGTGGGCGAGCGCCGCGTACCCGCACAGCACGGCGAGCCCCGCCCACGGCGCGAGCGGGAAGTACCCGGTCGACGGCTCGTACACACTCAGCACCTGCGCGTACCGCGGCAGCGTCTGCTGCACGGCGAAGCCCGCGGCCGGGGTCACCCGCAACAGCCACTCCGAGACGCCCGGAGGCAGCACGCCGGAACTGGCCAGCAGGAACGGCAGCACGAGCGACGCGACGACCAGCGCGACCGCCGTACCGCCGCGCCGCAGCAGCACACCGACGCCCAGAGCGAGCACGGCGGCGGCCGCGCAGAGCAGGCCGGTCCCGGCCACGACCCGCATTTCGGTCGCCGACGTGACGGGGAGGACGAGGAAACCCCGGCCGCGCGCACCGCTCGCACCGAGAGGAAGCGCGACCGCTGCGGCCACCAGGCCGACCGCGCACGCGACGCCCCCGGCCACCAGCGCCTTGGCGCCGAGCACCCTGCCCCGCAGGGGCGTTGCCGTCATGGTCGTACGCAGCAGACCCCGCCGGTACTCGCCGGTGATGAGGAGCGCGCTCACGGCGATCACCGCGATCAGCCCGGCGAACGTGCCGACGAGGAAGTCCTCGACGGCGAAGCCGACACCCATCGCGGGTCCGCCGACGACAGGTGCGATGTCACCCGCCCCGGTCACGGTGAACCCACCGCCGGCGGTCCGGGTGAAGCCGCCCTTGAGGGTGTTCGTGTAGCTGCCCGAGGTGCCCGCGTCGCCGCCCACTTGCGTGCCGCGCCACGGGGTCCGGGACCAGTCGCCGGTGAGCTCGGGACGGCCGAAGGTGCCGGTGGCCACGGCGGGGCTGAAGCCCGCACCGGCCCCGGTGTCCTGCTTGGCCTGCGGTGACGTGGCGAAGAGCCCGGCCCGCACGGTGTGCGCCCGCCCGGGCAGCCTCGCGCGGCCGACCTCGGTCCAGCGGGAGCCGTCGGCGGAGGCGTAACCCGTGAGGCGGTCGCCGGAGCGGACCAGACGCAGCCACCCCTGCTGCGCCCGGGGGCCCGCCGTGTCGTGCGTGTAGTCGTCCTGCATGCGGACGCCGTGAGCACCGGTGGCCATGAGCGCCGCGTACGGCGACCCCTGGGACAGGCTCTCCTTCACGATGATCCCGGCCTTCGCCCAGGGCTGGACGCCGCGAGCCGTCTTCCCGGTCCCGGTGTCGGCCGCACCGGTCAGCGACCGCAGGGGGACGGTGAGGGTGCCATCGCCGGTGAGCGTCCGGTACACGAAGGAGAAGCTGTCGTTGACGGCCTCGCCGCCGGGACCCTTCGGGTACGAGGCGTCGCCGCCGGGGCCGGGGGCGGCCGTGCCGAGCAGACCGACCACGATCGTCGCCAGCAGCGCACCGGCCATGGTGAGGACCCAGCCCCGCACCGTACGGAACTTCGTCCATTCCGCGTGCAGCGTCGCGAGGAAGCCGGTGCCTCCCGTGCGGATGGCGGTCATCGCGTGCCCTCCCCCGCCGGAACGCCCCGGTACTCCACCACGTCCCGGGTGAGCTCCATGTACGCCTCCTCCAGCGTCGCCCGGTGCGCGGACACCTGGGAGAACGGCACCCCGGCCCGCGCGAGCAGGGCCACCACCGCCTCGTCGGCCAGGCCCGTGACACCGAGGGCACCGGGGCCGGTGGCGAGCACGGTGGCGCCCGCGCCGCGCAGGACCTCGGCGGCGCGCTCCGGCGCGGAAGTGCGCAGGACGACCCGGTCGCCGGACGCCTCGGCGAGCAGGCCGGAGACGCTGGTGTCCGCGAGGACCCGGCCGCGCCCGATCACCACGAGGTGGTCGGCGGAGTCCTCCAGTTCGCCCATCAGGTGGCTGGAGACCAGGACGGCACGCCCCTCCCGCGCCAGCGAAGCCAGGAACCCGCGCATCCACACGATGCCGTCGGGATCGAGGCCGTTGAAGGGCTCGTCCAGCATGACGACCGGCGGATCACCGAGGAGTGCCGCAGCGATGCCCAGGCGCTGGCGCATCCCCAGCGAGAAGCCGCCCGCCCCGCGCCGGGCCGCCGGGCCCAGCCCCGCCTGTTCGACCACCTCGTCCACGCGCCGGGCCGGCAGGCCCTGGGAATGGGCCAGCCACAGCAGGTGGTTGCGGGCGGTGCGGCCCGGCTGCAACGCGGAGGCGTCGAGCAGGGCCCCCAGATGCCGGAGCGGCCGGCGCAGGGTGCGGTACGGCACCCCGCCGACCAGAGCCTCCCCCTCCTCGGCCGCGTCGAGGCCCAGGATGACGCGCATGGTGGTGGACTTGCCCGCGCCGTTCGGCCCGACGAAGCCGGTCACCCGCCCGGGGCGCACGGTGAACGTCATCCCGTCCAGGGCCAGTTCGGGCCCGAATCGTTTGCGCAGACCGATGACCTCGATCGTCGCGCTCGTACTCTCATCACTCATGGCCCCACCCTGGGCGGGACCGCGTCACAGGGGCCGAACGGACGCTGTCATCCCGCTGTTATGCGCCTCGGCCTAACCTGGCCCGTACCGGCCGTGGCGAGAGGGGAGTACGCGGATGACATGGGGTCCTCCCCGACGGCTCGCCCTTCTGCGCCGCACCACCGCCCGCACCCGCTTCACCGCCCTCTACGTGACGCTTTTCCTGTTGTCGGGGACAGCACTGCTCACCATCGCGGCCGTGGTGGCCTCCGGCGGCTCGCGGGAGACCCGGACCGCCCCCGGTGGCGGCACCGGGCATCCCGCGACGGCGGCCCGGGCCCGCGTCGAGGACCTGGAGCGGCAGCTCGCCCAGGCGCACGACACCCAGACCCAGCAGATCCTGATCGGCTGTGCCATCGCCCTCGGCGTCATGATGGTCGTCTCGGCCGGACTCGGCTGGTTCGTCGCCGGCCGGGTGCTGCGTCCGCTGCGCGTGATGACCGCGGCCACCCGCCGGATCACCGCCGACGGCCTGCACGAACGCCTCGCCATGGAGGGGCCCGGCGACGAGGTGAAGGAGCTCGCCGACACGATCGACGATCTCCTCGGCCGCCTGGAGAGCTCCTTCGAGGGCCAGCGCCTCTTCGTCGCGAACGCCTCCCACGAACTGCGCACCCCGCTCACCACGATGCGGGCGTCCCTGGACGTGGCCCTCGCCAAGCCGGGCCCGGTCCCCGGGACCACGGCCACGCTTGCCGCCCGGATGCGCGCGGAACTCGACCAGGTGGACCGGCTGCTGGAGAACTTCCTCGTCCTGGCCCGCAGCCGGCAGGGCGAGTTCACCGACACGACACGTCTCGCTATCGCCCCGCTCGCCCGGGCCGCCCTGGCGGACCGCGCGGACGACATCGCGGCCGGGGGCCTGACCGTGCGCGCGGACCGGGCCGATGCGACCGGGTGGGTGTCCGGCAGCCCGACGCTGCTGCGCCGCGCGGTCGACAACGTGGTCGACAACGCCGTCGTGCACAACGGCCCCGGCGGCTGGATCGGTGTCGCCGTAACGGCCGGGGAGGACGCGGTGTCCCTGGTCGTGGAGTCGGGCGGGCCAATCCTGGACCAGCGGCGGGTGGCGGACCTCGTCCGGCCCTTCCGGCGGCTGGGCGGCGACCGGACGGGCCCCGGCCGGGGCAGCGGGCTCGGGCTCTCCATCGTCTCGGCCATCGCCCGGGCCCACCACGGCACCCTGGACCTGTGCGCCCGCGACGAAGGCGGACTGCGCGTCACGCTCACCCTGCCCGCTGCGGACACGGAGGCGGCGCAGTGAGGGTCCTGGTCGTCGAGGACGCCCGCGCCCTCGCCGAGGTCGTCGCCGAGGGCCTGCGCGACCAGGGCATGGCCGTGGACGTGGCCCACGACGGGCTCGACGCCGCGGCCAGGCTGGACGTCCACGCGTACGACGTCGTCGTGCTCGACCGGGACCTGCCGGGCATCCACGGCGACACCCTCTGCCGGATGATCACCGAGCGGGACGACCGTGCGATGGTGCTGATGCTCACCGCCGCCGGCTCCCCCGGGGACCGGGTCAGCGGCCTGACCCTGGGCGCCGACGACTATCTGGGCAAGCCGTTCCACTTCCCCGAGCTCGTCCTGCGCATCCGGGCACTGGCCCGCCGCCGCCCCGCCGCACGCCCCCGCACCCTGAGCGCGGCGGGCATCGAGCTCGACCCGACGCACCGGACCGCCGGCCGCGACGGCCGCCGGCTCGACCTCTCCGTCAAGGAGTTCGCGGTCCTCGAAGCGCTCCTGGCCGCCAGCCCGGCCTTCCTCAGTGCGGAGGACCTGCTCGAACAGGTCTGGGACGAGAACGCCGACCCGTTCACCAACACGGTCGCCGTGACCATCAGCCGCCTGCGCCGCAAGCTCGGCGATCCGGGGGTCATCACCACCACCCCCGGAGTGGGTTACCGGATCGCCGGGCCTGACGCCCTCTGACAGACTCCCGCCATGCATGTACGTACCACTCAGGCCTGGGACCTGCGTCCCGCCACCGCCTCCGACCTCGACGACATCGTCGAGCTCCGGGCCGTCGTGATGCGGCCCGACCTGGTCCGCCTCGGGCGCTATGACGAGCACCGGGTCCGTCAGCGGATGCGCGACTCGTACGTCCCCGAGCACACCTCGGTCGTCGTGGTGGACGGCCGGTTCGCGGGGAGCGTGACGCTGCGGCCGTACGAGGACGGGTGGTGCCTGGAGAGCTTCTTCCTGGACGAGACCTTGCAGGGGCGCGGCATCGGCTCCGGCGTACTGCGACGCCTGCTGGAGCGTACGGACGCCGAAGCGGTGCCGGTGCGGCTCAACGTGCTCCAGGGCAGCGCCGCGCGGCGGCTGTACGAGCGGCACGGCTTCGTGACCGAGCGGGAGGACCCGGTGGACGTGTTCATGGTCAGGTGGCCCCCGGCCGTCTCGTAACCGTAAAAGCGAAGGGCCCCGCCCCACCGCGTGAACGGTGGGACGGGGCCCTTCTTGGTGCTCTGTGCGGAGCTACCAGGTCAAACCAACAAGGACTTACTTGTTGATCTTGGTGACCTGGCCGGCGCCCACGGTCCGGCCACCCTCACGGATGGCGAACTTCAGGCCCTCCTCCATGGCGACCGGCTGGATCAGCTGGACCGACATGACGGTGTTGTCGCCCGGCATGACCATCTCGGTGCCCTCGGGGAGGGTCACGACGCCGGTCACGTCCGTGGTACGGAAGTAGAACTGCGGGCGGTAGTTGTTGAAGAAGGGGGTGTGACGGCCACCCTCGTCCTTCGACAGGATGTAGGCCTGGGCCTCGAACTCGGTGTGCGGCGTGACCGAACCGGGCTTGATGATGACCTGGCCGCGCTCGACGTCCTCGCGCTTGATGCCACGGAGGAGCAGACCGACGTTCTCACCGGCCTGGCCCTCGTCGAGCAGCTTGCGGAACATCTCGATGCCGGTGACCGTGGTGGTGGTCTTCTCCTGCTTGATGCCCACGATGTCAACGGTCTCGTTGACCTTGAGGACACCACGCTCGATGCGGCCGGTGACGACGGTGCCACGACCGGTGATCGTGAAGACGTCCTCGATCGGCATCAGGAACGGCTTGTCGACGTCGCGCTCGGGCTGCGGGATGTTCTCGTCCACGGCCTTCATCAGGTCGAGAACGGTCTGGCCCCACTCCTTGTCGCCCTCGAGCGCCTTGAGCGCCGAGACCTTGACGACCGGCAGGTCGTCGCCCGGGAACTCGTACTCGGAGAGCAGCTCGCGGACCTCGAGCTCGACGAGCTCCAGGATCTCCTCGTCGTCCACCATGTCGGCCTTGTTCAGGGCGACGACGATGTACGGAACGCCGACCTGGCGGGCCAGGAGCACGTGCTCCTTGGTCTGCGGCATCGGGCCGTCGGTGGCGGCGACCACGAGGATGGCGCCGTCCATCTGCGCGGCACCGGTGATCATGTTCTTGATGTAGTCCGCGTGACCCGGGCAGTCGACGTGCGCGTAGTGACGCGACTCCGTCTGGTACTCGACGTGCGCGATCGAGATGGTGATACCGCGCTGGCGCTCCTCGGGAGCCTTGTCGATCTGGTCGAAGGCCGAGGCCTCGTTCAGGTCGGGGTACGCGTCGTGCAGCACCTTGGTAATGGCGGCCGTGAGGGTCGTCTTACCGTGGTCGATGTGACCGATGGTGCCGATGTTGACGTGCGGCTTAGTCCGCTCGAACTTTGCCTTCGCCACTGGGGTCCTCCTGAGTGGTTCTGTACGCCTTGCTTCATCGGCGCCAGGTGATCTTTGCTGGGATGCCGGTGCCGGGGGCATTCGCCACGCTGCTTACGCGCTGCGACGAATGCCCGACCGGGCTCCGGTGATAAGCCTAAAGCGTGTGCTCCGAAGAGTTACTCGCCCTTGGCCTTCGCGATGATCTCCTCGGCGACGTTCCGCGGAACCTCGGCGTAGGAGTCGAACTGCATCGAGTAGCTTGCGCGACCCGAGGTCTTGCTGCGGAGGTCTCCGACGTAGCCGAACATCTCCGAGAGGGGCACGAGGCCCTTCACGACGCGAGCGCCGCTGCGCTCCTCCATGGCCTGGATCTGGCCACGGCGGGAGTTGAGGTCGCCGATGACATCGCCCATGTAGTCCTCGGGCGTGGTGACCTCGACGGCCATCATCGGCTCCAGGAGCACGGGGGACGCCTTGCGGGCACCCTCCTTGAACGCCTGCGAACCGGCGATCTTGAAGGCGAGCTCCGAGGAGTCGACCTCGTGGTAACCACCGTCGATCAGGGTGACGCGGACGCCCACCATCTCGTAACCGGCCAGGACACCGAACTGCATGGCTTCCTGGGCACCCGCGTCCACCGAGGGGATGTACTCACGGGGGATGCGGCCACCGGTGACCTTGTTGACGAACTCGTACGACGCGTCGCCGCCCTCGAGGGGCTCGATGGCGATCTGCACCTTCGCGAACTGGCCGGTACCACCAGTCTGCTTCTTGTGCGTGTAGTCGATGCGCTCGACGGCCTTGCGGATCGTCTCGCGGTACGCGACCTGCGGCTTGCCGACGTTCGCCTCGACGCGGAACTCGCGCTTCATGCGGTCGACGAGCACCTCGAGGTGAAGCTCGCCCATACCACCGATGATGGTCTGGCCGGTCTCCTCGTCGGAGTGCACCTGGAAGGACGGGTCCTCCTCGGAGAGGCGCTGGATGGCGACACCCAGCTTCTCCTGGTCACCCTTGGACTTGGGCTCGATGGCGACCTGGATGACCGGCGCCGGGAAGTCCATGGACTCCAGGATGACCGGGTTCTTGTCGTCGCACAGCGTCTCACCGGTGGTGGTCTGCTTCAGGCCCATGACGGCGATGATGTCGCCGGCGCCCACCGAGTCGATCTCCTCACGCTTGTTCGCGTGCATACGGTAGATCTTGCCGATGCGCTCCTTCTTGCCCTTGACGGAGTTCAGCACCGCGGTGCCGGCGTCCAGGCGACCGGAGTAGATCCGGACGAAGGTGAGCTTGCCGAGGTGCGGGTCGCTCGCGATCTTGAACGCCAGAGCCGACAGCGGCTCGTCGTCCGAAGGCTTGCGCTTCACGACGGTCTCGGGGTCCTTGGGGTCGTGGCCCTCGATGGCCTCGACGTCCAGGGGGGAAGGCAGGTAGCGGACGACCGCGTCGAGCAGGGGCTGGACGCCCTTGTTCTTGAACGCGGTGCCACAGAACACCGGGGTGACGGTGACGGAGTCGGCGCCGCCCTTGGAGGCCAGGGTGATGCGACGGATCGCCTCGTGCAGCTGCTCCTGGGTGGGCTCGGTGCCCTCCAGGTACAGCTCCATCATGGCGTCGTCGTTCTCGGCGACGGCCTCAAGGAGCTTGCCGCGCCACTCGTCCGCCTGCTCCTGGAGCTCGGCCGGGATGTCAACGACGTTGTACATCTCGCCCTTGGCGGCCTCTTCGGGGTACACGAAGGCCTTCATCGACACCAGGTCGACGACGCCCGTGAAGTCCGCCTCGGCACCGATCGGCAGCTGCATGACGATCGGGGTCGCGCCGAGGCGGTCCACGATCATGTTGACGCAGCGCAGGAAGTCGGCGCCGGTGCGGTCGAGCTTGTTGACGAAGCAGATACGCGGCACGCCGTAGCGGTCCGCCTGACGCCAGACGGTCTCGGACTGCGGCTCGACGCCGGCCACACCGTCGAACACGGTGACGGCGCCGTCGAGGACGCGGAGCGAACGCTCCACCTCGACGGTGAAGTCGACGTGACCCGGGGTGTCGATGATGTTGATGGTGTGGTCAACATCGTTGAGCGGCCAGTGGCAGGTCGTCGCGGCGGACGTGATGGTGATGCCGCGCTCCTGCTCCTGCTCCATCCAGTCCATCGTGGCAGCGCCGTCGTGGACCTCACCGATCTTGTACGAAACGCCGGTGTAGAACAGGATCCGCTCAGTGGTGGTCGTCTTGCCCGCGTCGATGTGGGCCATGATCCCAATGTTGCGGACCTTGGCCAGGTCAAGCGAAGTGGTGGCCATAAGGCTCAGTCTTCTCTCGGTCTCGATGGGGGTAGCGACTACCAGCGGTAGTGCGCGAAGGCCTTGTTGGACTCGGCCATCTTGTGGGTGTCCTCACGCTTCTTGACGGCAGCGCCAAGACCGTTGGAGGCGTCGAGCAGCTCGTTCATGAGCCGCTCGGTCATCGTCTTCTCGCGGCGGGCGCGGGAGTAACCCACGACCCAGCGGAGCGCCAGGGTGGCGGCACGACCGGGCTTGACCTCGATCGGCACCTGGTAGGTGGCGCCACCGACACGGCGGGACTTGACCTCGAGCGAGGGCTTGACGTTCTCCAGCGCGCGCTTCAGCGTGATGACCGGGTCGGCGCCGGTCTTCTCGCGAAGACCCTCCATGGCGCCGTACACGATCCGCTCGGCGGTGGAACGCTTGCCGTCGAGCAGGATCTTGTTGATCAGCGACGTGACAAGAGGAGAGCTGTAGACCGGGTCGATGATGACCGGGCGCTTCGGGGCGGGGCCCTTACGAGGCATTCTTACTTCTCCTTCTTGGCGCCGTAGCGGCTGCGGGCCTGCTTGCGGTTCTTGACACCCTGGGTGTCGAGCGAGCCGCGGATGATCTTGTAACGAACACCCGGCAGGTCCTTCACACGGCCACCACGCACGAGCACGATGGAGTGCTCCTGCAGGTTGTGTCCCTCACCCGGGATGTAGGCCGTGACCTCGATGCCCGAGGTCAGGCGCACACGTGCGACCTTCCGGAGCGCGGAGTTCGGCTTCTTCGGGGTGGTCGTGAACACACGCGTGCAGACGCCGCGGCGCTGGGGCGAACCCTCGAGTGCGGGCGTCTTGTTCTTCTCGACCTTGTCCTGCCGGCCCTTCCGGACCAGCTGCTGGATCGTAGGCACTACTTCTCCGGTTTCTGTGTGCCGTCGGTGAAACTAACCTGGAACGTCGCCGACCCACGCGGTCGGGTGTGTCGAATCCTGCGAGCCCGTACCGGAACGGCATGAGGAGCACGGATCACGGTGGCCGAAGACAGGCTCGCCATGCGGTTGAGGACACGCACACGAACCCAGGCACACCCCAGGCACAAGGTCTGAGCGTACCTACCTCACGGACCTGGGTCAAAACAAATGGCGGCCGGCCAAGGGGCCCGGCTCGCGCGCCCGGCTTGTCCCGACCCGTACGCATGCCCCACGGCCCCCTGAGGGCGCCTCTGAGGCCCGTACGCCCCCTGCTGGGGGCCCAGGTCCCCGTCGCCCGGGCGCGGCGCTGTGACGTATCACACACCGGAGGGCGGCCACTCCACATGTGGGAGTGACCGCCCTCCGGGCGTATCAAGCGACTCGCTTACTGGTTGTACGGACCGTAGTCGTAGTCCTCCAGCGGGACGGCCTGGCCGGAGCCCGTGCCGAACGGCGAGTAGTCGATGTCGTCGTAGCCGACGGCCGAGTACATCGCGGCCTTGGCCTCCTCGGTCGGCTCGACCCGGATGTTGCGGTAGCGGGACAGGCCCGTACCGGCCGGGATGAGCTTACCGATGATGACGTTCTCCTTGAGGCCGATCAGGGAGTCGGACTTGGCGTTGATCGCCGCGTCCGTCAGGACCCTGGTCGTCTCCTGGAAGGAGGCCGCGGACAGCCACGACTCCGTCGCCAGCGACGCCTTGGTGATACCCATCAGCTGCGGACGGCCGGAGGCGGGGTGACCGCCCTCGGTGACCACACGACGGTTCTCGGTCTCGAACTTCGAGCGCTCGACGAGCTCGCCCGGCAGCAGCTCCGCGTCGCCGGACTCGATGATCGTCACGCGGCGGAGCATCTGCCGGATGATGATCTCGATGTGCTTGTCGTGGATCGACACGCCCTGCGAGTTGTAGACCTTCTGGACCTCGCCGACCAGGTGGACCTGGACCGCGCGCTGACCGAGGATCCGGAGCACGTCGTGCGGGTTGGTGGCACCCACGGTGAGCTTCTGGCCCACCTCGACGTGGTCGCCCTCGCCGACCAGGAGACGGGCGCGCTTCGAGATCGGGAAGGCGATCTCGTCGCTGCCGTCGTCCGGGGTGACGACGATCTTCTTGGTCTTCTCGGTCTCCTCGATGCGGACCCGGCCCGCGGACTCGGAGATCGGGGCGACACCCTTGGGCGTACGCGCCTCGAAGAGCTCGACGACACGCGGCAGACCCTGGGTGATGTCGTCACCGGCCACACCACCGGTGTGGAAGGTACGCATCGTCAGCTGGGTACCGGGCTCACCGATGGACTGGGCGGCGATGATGCCGACCGCCTCACCGATGTCGACCAGCTTGCCGGTGGCGAGCGAGCGCCCGTAGCAGAAGGCACACGTGCCGACCGCGGACTCACAGGTCAGGACCGAGCGGGTCTTGACCTCCTCGACGCCGGCGCCCACCAGGGCGTCGATCAGGACGTCACCGAGGTCGACGTTGGCAGGCGCGATGACCTTGCCGTCCACCACGACGTCCTCGGCGAGCATGCGGGCGTAGACCGAGGTCTCGACGTCGTCCGTCTTGCGGAGGACACCGTCGGCACCCTTGACGGCGATCTTCAGCTTGAGGCCGCGGTCGGTGCCGCAGTCCTCCTCGCGGATGATCACGTCCTGCGAGACGTCCACCAGACGACGGGTCAGGTAACCCGAGTCGGCGGTACGCAGGGCGGTGTCCGCCAGACCCTTACGGGCACCGTGCGTGGAGATGAAGTACTCCAGAACGGTGAGGCCCTCACGGAAGGACGCCTTGATGGGACGCGGGATCGTCTCGTTCTTGGCGTTGGACACCAGACCGCGCATACCGGCGATCTGACGCATCTGCATCATGTTTCCTCGGGCACCCGAGTCAACCATCATGAAGATGGGGTTCGTCTTGGGGAAGTTCTCATTCATCGCCTCGGCAACCTCGTTGGTCGCCTTGGTCCAGATGTTGATGAGCTCCTGCGTGCGCTCGTCCTTGGTGATCAGACCGCGCTCGTACTGCTTCTGGACCTTCTCGTCCTGCTCCTCGTAGCCCTTGACGATGGCCTTCTTGGCCTCGGGCACGACGACGTCGGAGATGGCCACGGTGACGCCCGAACGGGTCGCCCAGTGGAAGCCGGCCGCCTTCAGGTTGTCGAGCGTCGCCGCCACGATGACCTTGGGGTAGCGCTCGGCGAGGTCGTTGACGATCTCGGAGAGCTGCTTCTTGCCGACCGAGTAGTCCACGAACGGGTAGTCCTCGGGCAGCAGCTCGTTGAAGAGCGCGCGGCCCAGGCTCGTCCGCAGCCGGAAGGTGTCACCCGGCTGGTACTCGGGCTCGCCCTCCTCGGCGACCGGCGGCACCCAGCCACGCGGCGGGATGGTGCCCACCGGGAAGCGGATGTCGACGGACGACTGGAGCGCCAGCTCGCCGGCGTCGAACGCCATGATCGCCTCGGCCGTGGAGCCGAACGCGCGGCCCTCGCCCTTGGTGTCGCGGAGCTCGCCGTCGGTGGTCAGGAAGAACAGACCCAGCACCATGTCCTGGGTCGGCATCGTGACCGGGCGGCCGTCGGCCGGCTTGAGGATGTTGTTCGAGGACAGCATCAGGATGCGGGCCTCGGCCTGCGCCTCCGCGGACAGCGGCAGGTGCACGGCCATCTGGTCACCGTCGAAGTCCGCGTTGAACGCGGTGCAGACGAGCGGGTGGATCTGGATGGCCTTGCCCTCGACCAGCTGCGGCTCGAAGGCCTGGATGCCGAGGCGGTGCAGCGTGGGCGCACGGTTCAGCAGCACCGGGTGCTCGGCGATGACCTCTTCGAGGACGTCGTACACCACGGTGCGGCCGCGCTCGACCATGCGCTTGGCCGACTTGATGTTCTGCGCGTGGTTCAGGTCGACCAGGCGCTTCATCACGAACGGCTTGAAGAGCTCCAGCGCCATCGCCTTCGGCAGACCGCACTGGTGCAGCTTGAGCTGCGGACCGACGACGATCACGGAACGCGCGGAGTAGTCCACACGCTTGCCGAGCAGGTTCTGACGGAAGCGGCCCTGCTTGCCCTTCAGCATGTCGCTGAGGGACTTCAGCGGGCGGTTGCCCGGTCCGGTGACCGGACGGCCACGACGACCGTTGTCGAAGAGGGCGTCCACGGCCTCCTGGAGCATGCGCTTCTCGTTGTTCACGATGATCTCGGGCGCGCCGAGGTCGAGAAGCCGCTTCAGGCGGTTGTTGCGGTTGATCACGCGGCGGTACAGGTCGTTCAGGTCGGAGGTCGCGAAGCGGCCACCGTCCAGCTGCACCATCGGACGCAGGTCCGGCGGGATGACCGGCACGCAGTCGAGCACCATGCCCTTGGGCTTGTTGCTGGTCTGCAGGAACGCGGAGACGACCTTGAGGCGCTTGAGCGCACGGGTCTTCTTCTGGCCCTTGCCGGTACGGATGATCTCGCGGAGGCGCTCGGCCTCCTCGTCCAGGTCGAAGGACTCAAGCCGCTTCTGCAGCGCGGCGGCGCCCATGCAGCCGTCGAAGTACGTGCCGAAGCGGTCACGCAGCTCGCGGTAGAGCAGCTCGTCGCCCTCCAGGTCCTGGACCTTGAGGTTCTTGAAGCGGCTCCACACCTCGTCGAGGCGGTCGATCTCGCGCTGCGCACGGTCGCGCAGCTGCTTCATCTCGCGCTCGGCACCTTCGCGCACCTTGCGGCGCACGTCGGCCTTGGCGCCCTCGGCCTCCAGCTCGGCCAGGTCGGTCTCGAGCTTCTTGGCGCGGTTCTCCAGGTCGGAGTCGCGGCGGTTCTCGATCTGCTGGCGCTCGACGGAGACGTGGGCCTCCAGGGAGGGGAGGTCGCGGGTGCGGCGCTCCTCGTCCACGAACGTGATCATGTACGCGGCGAAGTAGATGACCTTCTCGAGGTCCTTCGGCGCGAGGTCCAGCAGGTAGCCCAGGCGCGACGGGACGCCCTTGAAGTACCAGATGTGGGTGACGGGAGCGGCGAGCTCGATGTGGCCCATGCGCTCGCGGCGCACCTTGGCGCGGGTGACCTCGACGCCGCAGCGCTCACAGATGATGCCCTTGAAGCGGACACGCTTGTACTTGCCGCAGTAGCACTCCCAGTCCCGGGTCGGACCGAAGATCTTCTCGCAGAAGAGTCCGTCCTTTTCGGGCTTGAGGGTGCGGTAGTTGATGGTCTCCGGCTTCTTGACCTCGCCGTGGGACCAGGTCCGGATGTCGTCCGCGGTGGCAAGGCCGATCCGCAGCTCGTCGAAGAAGTTGACGTCGAGCACTTGTCGTCAATCCCTCTTTCGGGGGTTCGAGCCCCCTCGCGTCACGCGAGAAATCGGGGCACTTCAGCAATGGTCTGAACGGGTCCGGGGAGAGCCGGCCGGATCACGGGGATCCGGCCGGCCAACCCGTCAGACCTCTTCGACGCTGCTCGGCTCGCGCCGGGACAGGTCGATACCGAGCTCCTCCGCCGCGCGGAAGACGTCCTCGTCCGTGTCGCGCATCTCGATGGACATGCCGTCCGAGGACAGCACCTCCACGTTGAGGCAGAGCGACTGCATTTCCTTGATGAGCACCTTGAAGGACTCGGGAATGCCCGGCTCGGGGATGTTCTCGCCCTTGACGATCGCCTCGTAGACCTTCACGCGGCCGGTGACGTCGTCGGACTTGATCGTCAGCAGTTCCTGGAGGGCGTAAGCGGCGCCGTAAGCCTCAAGGGCCCACACCTCCATCTCGCCGAATCGCTGCCCACCGAACTGCGCCTTACCACCCAGCGGCTGCTGCGTGATCATGGAGTACGGGCCGGTCGAGCGGGCGTGGAGCTTGTCGTCGACCAGGTGGTGCAGCTTGAGGATGTACATGTAGCCGACCGAGACCGGGTCCGGGAACGGCTCGCCGGAGCGGCCGTCGAACAGGTTGGCCTTGCCGGAGGGCTGCACCAGACGCATGCCGTCGCGGTTCGGGATCGTGGCCTCGAAGAGACCGGAGATCTCGTCCTCGCGCGCACCGTCGAAGACGGGCGTGGCGACGTTGGTGCCGGGGGCGACCTGGTCGGCGCCGATGACCTGCAGGCGCTTGGCCCACTCGTCACCGAGGCCGGAGACGTCCCAGCCGCGGCTGGCGAGCCAGCCGAGGTGGATCTCCAGGACCTGTCCCGGGTTCATTCGGGACGGGACACCCAGCGGGTTGAGGATGATGTCGACCGGGGTGCCGTCCTCCAGGAACGGCATGTCCTCGATCGGCAGGATCTTCGAGATGACGCCCTTGTTGCCGTGACGGCCGGCGAGCTTGTCACCGTCGGTGATCTTGCGCTTCTGCGCGACGTAGACGCGGACCAGCTGGTTCACGCCCGGCGGCAGCTCGTCGCCCTCTTCGCGGTCGAAGACGCGGACGCCGATGACCTTGCCGATCTCGCCGTGCGGCACCTTCAGCGAGGTGTCGCGGACCTCGCGCGCCTTCTCACCGAAGATCGCGCGGAGCAGGCGCTCCTCGGGGGTCAGCTCGGTCTCGCCCTTGGGCGTGACCTTGCCGACGAGGATGTCGCCGGCGACGACCTCGGCACCGATACGGATGATGCCGCGCTCGTCCAGGTCGGCGAGGACCTCCTCGGAGACGTTCGGGATGTCCCGGGTGATCTCCTCGGGGCCGAGCTTGGTGTCACGGGCGTCGACCTCGTGCTCCTCGATGTGGATCGAGGAGAGGACGTCGTCCTGCACGAGGCGCTGCGACAGGATGATCGCGTCCTCGTAGTTGTGACCCTCCCAGGGCATGAACGCCACGAGCAGGTTCTTGCCGAGCGCCATCTCACCGAACTCGGTGGCCGGGCCGTCGGCGAGGACCTGGCCCTCGATGACGCGGTCGCCCTCGGAGACGACGACCTTCTGGTTGACCGAGGTGCCCTGGTTGGAGCGCATGAACTTGGCGATGCGGTACGTGGTGTACGTACCGTCGTCGTTCGTGGCGGTGATGTAGTCCGCGGAGACCTCCTGGACCACACCGTCCTTCTCGGCCTTCAGCACGTCACCGGCGTCGGTGGCGCAGCGGTACTCCATGCCGGTGCCGACGAGCGGCGCCTCGCTCTTGATGAGCGGAACGGCCTGGCGCATCATGTTCGCGCCCATGAGGGCACGGTTGGCGTCGTCGTGCTCCAGGAAGGGGATCATCGCGGTCGCGACGGACACCATCTGGCGCGGCGAGACGTCCATGTAGTCGACCTCGTCACCGGGGACGTAGTCGACCTCGCCGCCACGGCGGCGGACGAGCACGCGGGGCTCGGTGAAGCGCAGGTCGTCGGAGAGCGTCGCGTTCGCCTGGGCGATGACGAAACGGTCTTCCTCGTCGGCGGTGACGTAGTCGACCTCGTCGGTGACCTGGCCGTCGACCACCTTGCGGTACGGCGTCTCGATGAAGCCGAACGCGTTGACGCGGCCGTACGAGGCGAGCGAACCGATCAGACCGATGTTCGGGCCTTCGGGAGTCTCGATCGGGCACATGCGTCCGTAGTGGGACGGGTGCACGTCTCGGACCTCGAAGCCGGCCCGCTCACGGGAGAGACCACCCGGGCCAAGAGCCGACAGACGGCGCTTGTGGGTGAGACCCGACAGCGGGTTGTTCTGGTCCATGAACTGGGACAGCTGGCTGGTGCCGAAGAACTCCTTGATGGAGGCGACGACCGGCCGGATGTTGATCAGGGTCTGCGGCGTGATCGCCTCGACGTCCTGGGTCGTCATGCGCTCGCGCACGACGCGCTCCATACGGGCGAGACCCGTACGGACCTGGTTCTGGATGAGCTCGCCGACGTTGCGCAGGCGGCGGTTGCCGAAGTGGTCGATGTCGTCGGTCTCGACGACGATCGTCCGGCCGGACTCGCCGACCGTCTCGGTCTCACCGGCGTGCAGCTTGACCAGGTACTTGATGGTCGCGATGACGTCGTCGGTGGTGAGCACGCCGGCGTCCAGCGGCTCGTCGGCGCCGAGCTTCTTGTTCACCTTGTAGCGGCCGACCTTCGCGAGGTCGTAGCGCTTCGGGTTGAAGTAGAGGTTCTCGAGCAGCGTCTGAGCGGCCTCGCGGGTGGGCGGCTCGCCCGGGCGGAGCTTGCGGTAGATGTCGAGCAGCGCGTCGTCCTGGCCCTGGGTGTGGTCCTTCTCCAGGGTGGCGCGCATGGACTCGTACTCGCCGAACTCCTCAAGGATCTGCTCGGTGCTCCAGCCGAGCGCCTTCAGGAGGACGGTGACCGACTGCTTGCGCTTGCGGTCGATGCGGACACCGACCATGTCGCGCTTGTCGATCTCCATCTCCAGCCAGGCACCCCGGGAGGGGATGATCTTGGCGGAGAAGATGTCCTTGTCGGACGTCTTGTCGATCGAGGAGTCGAAGTAGACACCCGGCGAGCGGACCAGCTGCGACACCACGACACGCTCGGTGCCGTTGATGACGAAGGTGCCCTTGTTGGTCATGAGCGGGAAGTCGCCCATGAAGACCGTCTGGGACTTGATCTCGCCGGTCTCGTTGTTGGTGAACTCGGCCGTGACGAAGAGCGGGGCGGCGTACGTGAAGTCGCGCTCCTTGCACTCGTCGATCGAGTTCTTCGGGGGCTCGAAGCGGTGGTCGCGGAACGTCAGCGACATCGACCCGGAGAAGTCCTCGATCGGAGAGATCTCCTCGAAGATCTCCTCCAGGCCGGACTTGGTGGGGACGTCTTGTCCACTGTCCAGAGCAGCCTCGACGCGAGCCTTCCAGGCGGCGTTGCCGAGGAGCCAGTCAAAGCTCTCGGTCTGCAGCGCGAGGAGGTTCGGAACCTCGAGGGGCTCCTTGATCTTTGCAAAAGAGATGCGCAGCGGGGCGGTGCTGGCGCCGTTGTTCGTATTCGCGGTCGAGGCGTTGCGCGAGGCGGCCAAGAGGGGGTCCTTCCGAGGGCTCGGACTCACTACGCGCGTACCGGTCCCAAACTGGACATGAGGGCAGAAAATCCCAGATCAGGGATGCTCGGCCGACGATGCTCAAGATGGGTATGCCCCTGGTGACGGGCAGGAGGCAGCTAACAGGCAGCGCAAAGGGTCAGTGTAGCCAAGTGCCACACTGATGTCCAGTCGGGGTTTTCAGAGACCCACGTTGCTCTCAACAGCTCTTCTCAACACCTATGTCCAGCCCTGCGCGAGGTGCGCCCTTCTTTACTGCCCGCTTCGCCGTCGATCCATGCCTCGGATTCGGATCGATTCGGCGACGCGCCTTGAGAATTGCGCGCCGCGTGCGGTTCGTCAAGGGCCCTCTCGGCCCCACCCGTCCTCGGGCCCCGCGGACCACCGCCCGGACGCCCCACGAGAGGCGCACGGCGAAGATCACCATACTCGTCAACGCGCGAAGGGCAAGGCACCCGCCTCCGGTACGCCGAAAGGCGACCACCCGAACGGGTGATCGCCTTTCGCGATGTGACTCCGCGCCTCGCGGCACGGGGGTCCTGAGGAGTCAGATGACTCCCTGGGTCACTTGACCTCGACGGAGGCGCCGGCGCCCTTGAGGGACTCGGCAGCCTTGTCCGCGGCGTCCTTGGCGACCTTCTCGAGGACGGGCTTCGGGGCGCCGTCGACGAGGTCCTTGGCCTCCTTCAGGCCGAGGGAGGTCAGCTCGCGCACGACCTTGATGACCTGGATCTTCTTGTCACCGGCGGCGGTGAGGATGACGTCGAACTCGTCCTTCTCCTCCTCGGCCGGGGCAGCCGGGCCACCCTGGGCCGGGCCCGCGACGGCGACGGCCGCGGCGGCGGTGACGTCGAACTTCTCCTCGAAGGCCTTCACGAACTCGGCGAGCTCGATGAGGGTGAGCTCCTCGAACTGAGCGAGCAGGTCTTCCTGGGACAGCTTCGCCATGACAGGCGTCCTTCCACTATTCGGCAGGTGCCGGATGTATGTGTCGGCGGGCGTACACGGTGCCCGCTGGACCGCTGAGCGTGATTACTCGGCGGCCTCGGCGGGAGCCGGCGTACCGGCACCGCCCTGCTCCTCCAGCTTGACGCGAAGCGCTTCCGCGGTGCGGACGAACTTCGACGGCAGCGCCTGGAAGAGCTGCGCAGCCTGAGTCTGCTTGCCCTTCATGGCACCGGCCAGCTTGGCGAGCAGAACCTCGCGGGACTCGAGGTCCGCGAGCTGCTTGATGTCATCGGCGGACAGCGCCTTGCCGTCAAGGACACCGCCCTTGATGATCAGGTTCGGGTTGTCCTTGGCGAAGTCACGAAGACCCTTCGCCGACTCCACCGGGTCACCGGTGACGAAGGCAACCGCCGTCGGACCTGCGAACAGGTCGTCCAGCGTGTCGATCCCGGCCTCGTTGGCCGCAATCTTGGTCAGCGTGTTCTTCACCACGGCGTACTGGGCGTTCTCACCGAGCGAACGGCGCAGCTGCTTGAGCTGTGCCACGGTGAGACCCCGGTACTCGGTCAGCACGGCGGCGTTCGAGCTGCGGAACTGGTCCGCGAGCTCGGCTACCGCAGCAGCCTTGTCGGGCCTAGCCATAGCGTCGGCCTCCTTCCGGGTGATGAGGACCGCTCGAAAGGGACCGGAAAGACGAAACGCCCCGGCGCAGGCGCCAGGGCGTAGCTCGACCGAAACGAAGTCCGGGAGCTTTCCACAGTCACCTGCGCAGGTCGTCCGCATCAACGGAGCCTTCGGTTGCCCGAACCCCGGAGGGATTCAGAACAACGACCAGCGGTCTTTGGCTTCTGCAGAAGAGTACGCGACTCGGGTCGCGCCGGGCAAATCCGTCCCGCTTCGGGTGGTGCCGGGAGGTTTGAACTCACCGGAACCAGGTCAGGAGGCCGCTCCCGCGGTGGCGCCCTGCTGCTGCTCCATCATCTCGGCGAAGTCGACGGTCTCGGCGGCCGGCGGGCGCTCGACCGACACCTTCGTGCCGTAGTCGCTGTAGAACACCGTCGAGTTCAGCTCGCCGGTCTTCATCTCACCGCGCTCGGTCTTCTTCACCAGCAGGTCGTCCTTGTCGACCCAGATGTCGATGGTCTCCGTGGTGATCCCGGCGTCGGCCAGCTGCTTCTTGAGGGCGGCCACCTCGTCGGCGTCGAGGTTGCTGCTCCTGGCGGTCAGATCGGCCACGTCGACCGTGCCCGAGTAGTGCGTGGTGCTGACGCCACGGACGTCCTCCTGGCCGACCTTCTTGACGTCACCGGAGGCCAGCAGGGACTTCACCCCCTGCTCGGGGGTGCTGTTCTGCATCTGGTCCTTCATCACCGCGCCCGAGGCTCCGGCGAGCTTCGCGAGGTCGTCGTAGCCGTAGTGGATCCAGCGCTTGCCGCCGGTCTGCTGGGCCATGGCCTCGCCCATGTCCGCCGCGTACCCGTCCTTGAAGTAACGGGCCTCCATCGTGCCGTTGCTGCCGGCCTGCTTCAGGGTGTCGGCCATGGTGCCGCCGGTGTACGTGATCTGCATGGTGCCGGTGATCCCGTCGGACCAGTCCATGACACCCGTCTGCTTCATGGACATCGCGCTGCCCATGGTGGTGTCGCCCTCGACCCGGGCCGAGTGCGCCTGGCCGGTCTTCTTCTGTACGGCGACCAGCGCGGCGATCGGGTCGACCTTCACCACGGAACCGCCGTGGCTCCCGGTCTTGCCGGAGCTCTTGCTCGTACCCCCGTCGTCCGATCCGCCACAGGCTGCCACCGAGGTCAGCGCCGCCACCACAGCGACGGACAGACCCACGCGCCGTACGGTATTGGTCAACATCTTTGACTCCACCCCTCGTTCGACTCTCGGTCACCCACGCTAACGCAGGGCCCCGACAGTCATGTCCACGTACGAACGAGGACGAGCCCCGCACCTCGAAAGGTTGCGGGGCCCGTCCATGTCACACGTGACGCGGCGGTCGTACGAGCGCGAAGGCTCAGACGGCGGCCGGGTCCTCCTCTACGAGGAGGTTACGGGTGCGGTTGGAGTCCAGCGGGATGCCGGGGCCCATCGTGGTCGCCAGGGCGGCCTTCTTGATGTAGCGCCCCTTCGCCGCGGACGGCTTCAGACGGAGGACCTCGTCCAGCGCCGCTGCGTAGTTCTCCACCAGCTTGGTCTCGTCGAAGGAGACCTTGCCGATGATGAAGTGCAGGTTCGAGTGCTTGTCGACGCGGAACTCGATCTTGCCGCCCTTGATGTCGTTGACAGCCTTCACGACATCGGGGGTGACCGTACCGGTCTTCGGGTTCGGCATCAGACCACGCGGACCGAGCACGCGGCCGAGGCGGCCGACCTTGCCCATGAGGTCCGGGGTCGCGACGACGGCGTCGAAGTCCAGACGGCCCTTCGCCACCTCGTCGATGAGCTCGTCGGAGCCGACGATGTCGGCGCCGGCGGCTTCCGCGGCCGCAGCACGGTCACCGGTCGCGAAGACCAGGACCCGGGCGGTCTTGCCGGTGCCGTGCGGGAGGTTCACGGTGCCGCGGACCATCTGGTCGGCCTTGCGCGGGTCAACACCCAGGCGGAAGGCGACCTCGACGGTGCCGTCGAACTTCGTGGTGGCGGTCTCCTTGGCGAGACGGACGGCCTCGAGGGGGGCGTACAGGCGCTCCCGGTCGATCTTGGCGTCCGCAGCGCGGAGGTTCTTGCTGCGCTTCACTTCTACTCCTGGTGGTTTTCAGAGTGTGGAGTCGTGGTGCGGACCAGCGCCGGTCCTACCACTGAGGGCGTGGGGCTGAATCAGCCTTCGACCGTGATGCCCATGGAACGGGCGGTGCCAGCGATGATCTTCGACGCGGCGTCGAGGTCGTTGGCGTTCAGGTCGGGGAGCTTCGTCGTGGCGATCTCGCGGACCTGGGCGGCCGTCAGCTTGGCGACCTTGGTCTTGTGCGGCTCGCCGGAGCCCTTCTCCACACCCGCGGCCTTGAGGATCAGCTTGGCGGCCGGCGGAGTCTTGGTGATGAAGGTGAAGGAGCGGTCCTCGTAGACCGTGATCTCCACCGGCACGACCATGCCACGCTGCGACTCGGTCGCGGCGTTGTAGGCCTTGCAGAACTCCATGATGTTGACGCCGTGCTGACCCAGTGCGGGGCCGACCGGCGGGGCCGGGTTGGCCGCACCGGCGTTGATCTGGAGCTTGATAAGCCCCGTGACCTTCTTCTTCTTGGGAGGCATGTGCTCTCTCCGGGTCCTAGTGAGAGTTTTCGCCGTCATCCGGTCATCCGGATGCAGGCATACCGCACAACGATAACGGGTATAGCTGTGCGACCAAAAACCAAGCAGGTCAGACCGGCTGCGAGAGCCTGTCTGACCTGCTCGGTAGGCATGTGTCCAGAAGCGGGCGGAAAGCTCAGTTCTTCTGGATCTGGTCGAAGCTCAGCTCGACCGGGGTCTCGCGACCGAAGATCTCGACCAGGCCCTTGACCTTCTTCGAGTCGGCGTTGATCTCGTTGATCGTCGCCTGCAGCGTCGCGAACGGGCCGTCGGTGACGGTGACCGAGTCGCCGACCTCGAAGTCGAGGACCTCGACGGTGACCTTGCGGGCCGGAGCCGGCTTGCCCTCGGCCTCGGCGGCCTCACGGGCGGCCTTCTCCTCGGCCTCCGGAGCGAGCATCTTGACGATCTCGTCCAGCGTCAGCGGGTACGGGTCGTAGGCGTTGCCCACGAAGCCGGTGACGCCGGGGGTGTTGCGGACGACGCCCCAGGACTCGTTCGTCAGGTCCATGCGCACCAGGACATAGCCAGGAAGCTTGTTCTGGCGGACGTTCTTGCGCTCGCCGTTCTTGATCTGGACGATTTCCTCCTCAGGCACCTCGGCCTGATAGATGAACTCCTCCACGTTCAGCGAGACGGCGCGCTGCTCCAGGTTGGCCTTCACACGCTTCTCGTAACCGGCGTACGTGTGGATGACGTACCACTCGCCCGGCAGCCCGCGGAGCTCCTCACGCAGGGCCGTGACGGGGTCGACGGGCTCGGCCGGCTCGGCCTCCTCCTCGTCGGCCGCGTCCGCGGTCTCCTCGGCGGTGTCCTCGGACGCCTCGTCGCCGGCCTCGGGGGCCTCGTCGGCGTCGGCGGCTTCGGCCTGGTCCGACTCCTCGGCGTCCGCCGCCTCGACGATGTCGAGCTCGTCCTCGGCGGACTCGAAGGCGCCCGCCGTCGGCTCAACGGCGTCGTTCAGGTTCGGGTCAGACACGGTGGCTTCTTCCTGGCTACATATGGGTGGAACATGCGAAAGGGGCGCCCATCAGGCGCCCTTCGCGTGGATCAGCCGAAGACGTACTTGACGACCCGCGCGAAACCGAAGTCAATCACGGTTACGAGGCCGATCATGACGACGACGAACGCAATCACCACAGTGGTGTACGTCGTCAGCTGGTTGCGCGTCGGCCAGACGACCTTGCGGAGCTCCGCGACGATCTGACGGTAGAAGAGCGCGAGACGGCCCAGAGGGCCCTTCTTCCCGCGCTTGCCGCCCTTCCGGGTCTTCTTCTTCGACTCGGGCGCCTCGTCCTCGGCATCAGGCTTGTCGATGGAGCCCACGGCGTCCGTCACGCTTCTCACCTGATTCCGGGTCGTGGCCGTGCCGCGCCCGGTGGAGCCGCACGGCGGTGCATTGAAGTACGTACATGCGCACACATCCTGGCGAAGGAGTGTGTAGCAGGGCCGGAGGGACTTGAACCCCCAACCGCTGGTTTTGGAGACCAGTGCTCTACCAATTGAGCTACGACCCTTTGTGGATTCCACCAACCTACCGCATGTTCCCGGATGACCCGAGTGCAGGAACGGTGCGGCTGGTGAAGGCCAACGACAGGAGAGTGTACGTG
The DNA here is from genome assembly GCF_040632905.1 of Streptomyces sp. NPDC016469. Classification (NCBI taxonomy): domain Bacteria; kingdom Bacillati; phylum Actinomycetota; class Actinomycetes; order Kitasatosporales; family Streptomycetaceae; genus Streptomyces; species Streptomyces sp. NPDC016469. The sequence continues at coordinate 29,169 of NZ_JBEYCQ010000008.1, read as the reverse complement.
CTCGGCGGCCCGGCGTCGAACAGACAGCTGCTGATCGCTCCTGGTCGCTTCGTGTCCGCATGCTGTCCGGCTGCTGTCCGGTCCCTGAAACCCCCGTGCCGACGCGGAAAACGGTCTGCGAGCATGGGGGCCATGAGCGCTGCTACTTCTCCGTCCGAGAGCCGGGTCTCCGCCCGCATCGGTGCCATCTCCGAGTCCGCCACCCTCGCCGTCGACGCCAAGGCCAAGGCCCTCAAGGCCGCCGGCCGCCCGGTGATCGGCTTCGGTGCCGGCGAGCCCGACTTCCCGACGCCCGGCTACATCGTGGACGCCGCCGTCGAGGCGTGCCGCACCCCGAAGTACCACCGCTACACCCCGGCGGGCGGGCTCCCCGAGCTCAAGGCCGCCATCGCGGAGAAGACGCTGCGCGACTCCGGTTACGAGGTCGACGCCTCCCAGATCCTGGTGACCAACGGCGGCAAGCAGGCGATCTACGAGGCGTTCGCCGCGGTCCTCGACCCGGGCGACGAGGTCATCGTCCCGGCCCCGTACTGGACCACCTACCCCGAGTCGATCCGGCTGGCCGGCGGTGTCCCGGTGGAGGTCGTGGCCGACGAGACCACCGGTTACCGGGTCTCCGTGGAGCAGCTGGAGGCGGCCCGTACCGAGCGTACGAAGGTCGTCCTGTTCGTCTCCCCGTCGAACCCGACCGGCGCGGTCTACAGCGAGGCCGACACCGAGGCCATCGGCCGCTGGGCCGTCGAGCACGGCCTGTGGGTGCTGACCGACGAGATCTACGAGCACCTGGTCTACGGGGACGCGAAGTTCACCTCGATGCCGGCGGTCGTGCCCGAGCTGCGCGACAAGTGCATCGTGGTCAACGGCGTCGCCAAGACGTACGCCATGACCGGCTGGCGTGTCGGGTGGATCGTCGGCCCCAAGGACGTCGTGAAGGCCGCGACCAACCTCCAGTCGCACGCCACGTCCAACGTCGCCAACGTCTCGCAGGCCGCCGCCCTGGCCGCCGTCTCCGGGGACCTGGACGCGGTCGCCGAGATGCGCACCGCCTTCGACCGGCGCCGGAAGACCATCGTGCGGATGCTCAACGACATCGACGGCGTGTTCTGCCCGGAGCCCGAGGGCGCGTTCTACGCGTACCCGTCGGTCAAGGAGCTGCTCGGCAAGGAGATCCGCGGCAAGCGCCCGCAGACCTCGGTGGAGCTGGCCGCGCTGATCCTGGACGAGGCCGAGGTGGCGGTCGTCCCGGGCGAGGCGTTCGGCACGCCGGGCTACCTGCGCCTGTCGTACGCGCTGGGCGACGACGACCTGGTCGAGGGCGTCTCGCGGCTCCAGAAGCTGCTGGGCGAGGCGAAGGCGTAACCCCCGCCCCTTCCCGTAAAAGCGGCCCCCGGTTCACGGACCGGGGGTCGCTTTCGCGTTCGAGGGGCAACTCGATGGGGAAAGCGGCTACCGCGCCGCCCCGTCCGTGCGGCAGGATCTTGCAATGGAACGTGATGTACGGCTGCTGCCCAAGGCCCACCTGCACCTGCACTTCACCGGGTCGATGCGCCCCACGACGCTGCTGGAGCTCGCCGACAAGTACGGGGTGCGGCTGCCCGAGGCCCTGACCGGCGGCGAGCCGCCCAAGCTGCGCGCCACGGACGAACGGGGCTGGTTCCGCTTCCAGCGGCTGTACGACATCGCCCGGTCCTGTCTGCGGGCCCCCGAGGACATCCAGCGCCTGGTGCGCGAGGCCGCCCAGGAGGACGTGGCGGACGGGTCCCGCTGGCTGGAGATCCAGGTCGACCCCACCTCGTACGCGCCCCTGCTCGGCGGGCTGATTCCGGCGATCGAGATCATCCTGGACGCGGTGGACGCCGCCTCGCGCGAGACCGGGCTGCCGATACGGGTGGTCATCGCGGCGAACCGGATGAAGCACCCGCTGGACGCCAGGACCCTCGCGCGGCTCGCCGTGCGGTACGCGGACCGGGGCGTCGTCGGCTTCGGCCTCTCCAACGACGAACGGCGCGGCATGGCCCGCGACTTCGACCGGGCGTTCGCCATCGCTCGGGAGGGCGGCCTGCTGGCCGCTCCGCACGGCGGCGAGCTGTCGGGCCCGTCCAGCGTCCGGGACTGCCTGGACGACCTCGACGCGGCCCGCGTGGGGCACGGCGTGCGCGCCGCCGAGGACCCCCGGCTGCTGCGCCGGCTCGCTGAGGCGGGGGTGACCTGCGAGGTGTGTCCCGCGTCCAATGTGGCGCTCGGCGTCTACGAGAAGCCCGCCGATGTCCCCCTGCGCACTCTGTTCGACGCCGGGGTGCCGATGGCCCTCGGCGCGGACGACCCGCTGCTCTTCGGTTCCCGGCTGGCCGCGCAGTACGACCTGGTGCGCCGCCACCACGCGTTCACCGACGAGGAACTGGCGGAGCTGGCCCGCCAGTCGGTGCGCGGTTCCACGGCGCCGGAGCCGGTGCGGGCGGAGCTGCTGGCGGGGGTCGACGCGTGGCTGGCGGGGCCGGTGGCCTGAGCCTCAGCCCGCGAGGCCGTTGAGCAGGGTGCGGGCCAGGGACGCCGCGAAGTCGTCCAGCGGCTGGGGCGGTTCGCCGGTGTCCGTGGCGTCGTAGGCGAACGCGCGCTGGGCGCAGGCGCCGAGGAGCAGCGAGGCGGCCGCGTAGGTGTCGGCGTCGGGCCGGACGCGGCCGGCGGTCTGCTCGGCCCGCAGATACGTGTCGACGCCGCGGATCGGCAGATGGGGACCGGTGCCGAGTTCGCGCATGGCCGCGTCGTGGCGCTCCTTGAGCCTCGGTTCGGCGTACAGGGAGGCGGCGATCGGGAAGCTCTGCTCGTAGAACAGGGCGGCCTGGCGGGCGATCTCGGTGAGGTTCTCCTCGACCGACCGCTCGCCCGCGCCCGGGTCGGCGATGAGCTCGCGCAGGTCGACCTTGGGCAGCCGTTCCTGGAGGACCACCACGAACAGCTCCTCCTTGCTGAGGAAGTTCTTGTAGAGCGCGGCCTCCGAGCAGCCGGCGGCCTTGGCGATCTCCTTGGTGGTGGTCCGGGCCAGGCCCTTGGTGAGCATGAGCTGGTGGGCGGCGTCGATGAGGCGGACGCGGGCCGGCTTCTGCTCCATGGGCACTCCGATAAGGCTTGACGGGTGAGTGATTACCCACCCACTCTAGAGGTGAGTGAACACTTACCCACCTCGAAGGGGTGTGCCATGAAGCTCACGGTTTTTGGTGCGACCGGCGGTATCGGGCAGGAGATCGTCCGCCAGGCGGTGGCGGCGGGGCACGAGGTGACGGCGGTCGTCCGCGACCCCGCCCGGCTCGCGGTGCCGCTCTCGGACGTCACGGTGCACACCGTTGCCCGGGTGGACGACCCGGAGGCGCTGCGGGAGGCGGTGGCGGGCCGGGACGCGGTCCTCTCCGGCCTCGGGTCCCGGGGCCGGAAGGCCGACGGCATCGCCGAGCGGCTGACCCGCGCCGTGCTGACGGCCATGGAGGCGGAGGGCACCCGGCGGCTGCTGGTGGTCAGCGCCGCCCCGGTCGCCCCCACGCCCGCCGACGAGCCGCTGCTCGACCGGATGATGCTCTCGGTGATCGGCGCGGTCCTCAAGGAGGTGTACGCGGATCTCTCCGCGATGGAGGCGGCGCTGGCGGCCTCGGCCACGGACTGGACGTCGGTGCGGCCGCCCAAGCTGACGAACGGGCCCCTGACGGGCACCTACCGGACGGTCGTCGGCGGTAACCCGCGCAGCGGCCGGTCCATCTCCCGGGCCGACGTGGCCCACGCGATGCTGGCGCTGATCGGGGACCCGGCGTCGGTGAAGCAGGGCGTGGGCGTGGCGTACTGAGGCCCCGGGGGCGGCGGGTCCGGGGGGCCGCGGGCCCGGGGGCGGCGGACCCGGACGCTCTACAGGCTGACGCCCACCGTCACCGGTTCGTTGACCAGGGTGACGCCGAAGGCCGCGTGCACCCCGGCCACGACCTCGCGCGCCAGGGCGAGCAGGTCCTCCGTGGTCGCCGCGCCCCGGTTGGTGAGGGCGAGCGTGTGCTTGGTGGAGATGCGGGCGGGTCCGGTGCCGTAGCCCTTGGTGAAGCCGGCCCGGTCGATGAGCCAGGCTGCGGAGGTCTTGGTGCGCCCCTCACCGGCGGGGAAGGCGGGGGGCGTCACGTCGGGGCCGAGCCGGTCGGCGACCCGGGCGAGGAACGCGTCGAACTCGGCCTGTTCCAGGATCGGGTTGGTGAAGAAGGACCCGGCCGACCAGGTGTCGTGGTCCCCGGGGTCCAGCACCATGCCCTTGCCGGCGCGCAGCCGTAGCACCGTTTCGCGGGCCTCGGCGGCGGGAACGCGATCCCCCTCCTGGACGCCCATGGCCCGCGCCGTCTCCGGGTACTTCAGGGGTGCCGAGAGCCCGCCGGCCTCCTCCAGGCCGAAGCGGACGCGCAGCACCACGTAGCGGTCGGGCTCGGCCTTGAAGCGGCTGTGCCGGTAGGAGAACGCGCACTCGGAGTTGGGCAGGACGACCGTTTCCCGGGTGCGCCGGTCGTAGGCGACGACCTCCGTGATGGTGGCGGACACCTCCTGTCCGTACGCCCCGACGTTCTGGATCGGCGTCGCACCCGCCGAGCCGGGGATACCGGCCAGGCATTCGAGGCCCGCGAGGCCGGCTTCCACGGTGCGGGTGACGGCGTCGGTCCAGACCTCGCCGGCGGCCAGTTCCAGGGAACCGCCGTCGAGGACGAAGCCCTTGGTGGCGATGCGCAGGGCGGTGCCGTCGAAGCCCTTGTCGCCGATGACCAGGTTGCTGCCGCCGCCGATGATCAGGAGCGGGGTGCCGCTGTCGTCGGCCTCGCGCACGGCGTCGATCACCTCGGTGTCCGTGGTGGCCGTGAGGAGCCGGGTGGCGGGGCCGCCGAGCCGGAAGGTGGTCAGGGGGGCGAGGGGGGCGTCGTGGAGTTCCTGCACGGGGACAAGGGTACGGTCCGTGGCCCCGCCGTCTGGGCGGGGCCACGGACCGTGTGGCGTGTGCGGGGTGTGTCAGGCGGGTACGGAGACCGGCTCCTCGGCGTGGGCCGCGGTCTGGGCCGTCCCGGCGGCGGGCTCCTGCGTACCGGCGGCGCGGCGGCCGGGGATCACCAGGGCGACGAGCGCGGCCAGGGCGACGACTCCGGAGCCGATCCAGACGGCGGGCACGGTGCCGTCGGTGAAGGACCGGGCGGATTCGAGGCCGCCCTGCGAGGCGAAGACGGTGGTGAGCACGGCGACCCCGAGGGCGCCGCCGACCTCGCGGAGGACGTTGTTGGCGCCGGACGCGATGCCCTGGTCACCGGGGCGGACGCTGGACATCACCAGGCTGGCGGCCGGCGCGAAGTACAGGGCCATCCCGATGCCGCCGATGATCAGCGCGGGCAACTGCGAGGCGTAGGAGGCGTCCGGGGCGATGACCAGGGCGAACAGGGCGAGGCCGAGCGCCTGGAGGGCGAGTCCGGTCACGACCACCGGGCGGCCGCCGAACCGGTCGGAGAGCATCCCGGCGATGGGGGCGACGAGCATCGGCATTCCGGTCCAGGGCAGCATCCGGAGTCCGGCCTCGGTGGGCGAGTAGCCCAGGACGCCCTGGAGGTACTGGCTGAGGAGGAAGATCGCGCCGAACATCCCGAGGTACATCAGCATGCTGGCGATGTTGATCCCGAAGAAACCGCGGTCCCGGAAGAGCCGCATGGGGAGCATGGGCTTGCGGCCCCGGAAACCGTGGCGGACGAAGGCCGCCATGAGCGCGGTGCCGGCGATGAGGGAGGTCAGGACGGTGGGGCTGGTCCAGCCGTCGGCGTTGGCGTTGACGAGTCCGTAGACGATGCCGAAGAGACCGCCGCTGACGAGGAGGGTGCCGGGGATGTCGAGCCGGGCGCCGGGGGCGTAGGACTCCGCGAGGCGGAAGCGGGCGAGCGGCAGCAGGAGCAGGCCGATCGGGACGTTGAGCCAGAAGATCCACTGCCAGGAGATGTGCTCGGTGAGGCTGCCGCCGATCAGGGGTCCGCTGGCCACGGCGAGGCCGGTCGCGGCGCTGAAGATGCCGAGCGCCATGCCCCGGCGGGCGGGTTCCACGGCGGCCGTGAGCAGGGTGAGCGTGAGCGGCATCATGATCGCGGCGCCGACGCCCTGGACGGCGCGGAAGGCGATGAGTTCGTTGATGCCGGGCGAGAGGGCGGCCGCGGCGGAGGCGCCGGTGAAGACGGTGAGACCGGTGAGGAAGAGCCGGCGGCGGCCGAAGCGGTCACCGAGGGCGGCGCCGAACATCAGCAGGACGGCGAAGGTGAGCGTGTAGGCGTTGACCGTCCACTCCAGCTCCTCCATCTCTCCGCCGAGGCTCTCGCGGATGGACGGCAGGGCGGTGGTGACGACGAGGTTGTCGAGAGCCGCCATGAAGCCGGCGACGCTGGTGATGACGAGGGCCCAGGCCGCACCCGCGCGGCCTGTCTTGTGCTGGTCCACTGCTCCCCCTGAGGGTTAGTTATTGATTACTAACTTTTCTGGGCAGAAAACCGGGCCGAGCCCGGCGTCGTACGCGTTCAGGAGACCGGCTGGGCGGAGGCGTAGAAACCGGACCAGATCCGGTGTCCGGCCGGGAAGCCGAGCGAGGTCAGCGTGTTGGCGAGCATGCCGTACGCGAGGAACTGGGTGGCGTCGCCGACCTCGGCGCCGAGCGCGAGGTTGACGGAGTCGAAGAGCTCCAGCCAGCCGGTCCGCACCGATTCGCCGAACTCGTGATCCCCGGCGGCTTCCGCGGCGGCGACGGCCGCGTACACCTGCATCTGCATGAGCAGCTTCTCGGGGTCGTCGGCGATCAGCTGCTGGTAGGCGCGGGCCATGGCGTGCAGCGCTTCTTCACCGCCCAGCCCGTCGGCCGCCTCGGCGAAGACCTGCCGGGTCTCCCGGAGGCAGCGCTCGGACGCCGCGAGGAACATCGCTTCCTTGTTGGGGAAGAGACGGAACAGGTACGGCTGCGAGACACCCACCCGCTGGGCGATCACCGCGGTGGAGGTCGCGCTGTACCCGCTGCGGGCGAACTCGGTGACCGCCGCACGGATGACGCTTTCGCGCCGCTCATCTGCACTCATCCTTGCCATGCCGTTAAGTTAGTGCTCAATCACTAACTTCGTCAAGCGGGGTGCCGGGCGGAGTTGCGATCGGGGGGTACGCGAAAGGGGCACGGCCCCATGGACCGTGCCCCTTACATCGCGTCGTATCGCCCGCTACATCGCGTCGTATCGCCCGCTCACCCTAGGCGAGCTGCACCACGGCCCGGGACATGCCCAGGACCTTCTTGCCGTCGCTCATGACGGTCAGGTCGACCCGCACCCGCCGGTCGTCCAGCAGCGCGCCCACCTTGCCGCTGACCTCGATCCGCGCACCCTTGTCGTCGTCCGGGACCACGACGGGCTTGGTGAAGCGCACCCCGTACTCGACCACCGCGCCCGGGTCGCCGGCCCAGTCCGTGACCACGCGGATCGCCTCGGCCATGGTGAACATTCCGTGCGCGATCACATCGGGCAGCCCGACCTCGCGCGCGAAGCGCTCGTTCCAGTGGATCGGGTTGAAGTCGCCCGACGCACCCGCGTACCGCACGAGCGTCGCCCGGGTGACGGGGAAGGACCGCGCCGGCAGCTCCGTCCCGGCCTCGACCGACTCGTAACTCACCTTGGCCGTCATCACGCCTCCTCGGCGGCGCGCGCCACCAGCTTCGTCCAGGCGGTCACGACCAGCTCACCGGACTCGTCGTGCACGTCACCGCGGACGTCCAGGATGTCGTTGCCCGCCATCGACTTCACGGCCTCGATGGTCGAGACGACCGTCAGCCGGTCGCCGGCGCGCACAGGGCGGACGTAGACGAACTTCTGGTCGCCGTGCACGACCCGGCTGTAGTCCAGACCGAGCTGGGGGTCCTCGATGACCTGGCCGGCGGCCTTGAAGGTGATGGAGAACACGAAGGTCGGCGGCGCGATCACATCGGCGTGGCCGAGCGCCGCTGCGGCCTCGGGGTCGGTGTACGCGGGATGGGCGTCGCCCACGGCCTCGGCGAACTCGCGGATCTTCTCCCGTCCGACCTCGTACGGCGCGGTGGGCGGATAGGTCCGTCCCACGAAGGACTGGTCGAGCGCCATGAACTCGCAACCTCCTGATGAAAGAACGACTGGGCCGGCCTGTGGCGGCGTCCGGCCCCATTCAACGCCAAACCTGCCGCACAACGACACGAGGCCGCCCCCCGAAGGGGACGGCCTCGTGTACGAGCCTGATTCAGCGCGTTTCGCGGTGCGCAGTGTGCGAGTTGCAGCGCGGGCAGTGCTTCTTCATCTCAAGACGGTCCGGGTTGTTACGCCGGTTCTTCTTGGTGATGTAGTTCCGCTCCTTGCACTCCACGCAGGCCAGCGTGATCTTCGGGCGGACGTCGGTGGCAGCCACGTGAGTGCTCCTTGGACGGACGATGGACGGATGAACGCAGAAAAGAGTAGCCGATCGAAGGACCGACCCAACAATCGGCTACTTTTAGTAGCGGTGACCGGACTTGAACCGGTGACACAGCGATTATGAGCCGCTTGCTCTACCGACTGAGCTACACCGCTTTGATGACTGGGCCCCCCGCCGAAGCGGGGTTTCCGATCACCAGAGCCCCAATGCGGAATCGAACCGCAGACCTTCTCCTTACCATGGAGACGCTCTACCGACTGAGCTATTGGGGCGAGCGATGAAGACATTACACGCTCGGTCGCCGATCGCCCAAATCCGTTTCCCGGCACCCGGCCAACCCGGGCCCGTACCCCGCTCCGGGCCTCCCCACACCGCTGATCAGCAAGGCGGCACCGGTACGACTATTGCGCTCCTCCTCCGGCCGGGCCGCGTCCGCCCCTAGGCTCTACTCACTCTGCGTGATCTTGACCCCTTCCCAGGAGCGCGATGCCCGACAGCCAGCCGCGGCAGCCCGACGACCACGCGGCCGACACCACCGGCGGGCCGGAGACCTCCGCCCTGACGCTCTGCGGCGCCCGCCTCACCGACGGCCGCGTCGTGGACGTACGGGTCTGCGGCGGCCGTATCGAGGCCGTCGGCACCGCGGGCAGCCTCACCGCCCCCGGACCCCGCCTCGACCTGCGCGGCCACCTCCTGCTCCCCGCGCCCGCCGAGCCGCACGCCCACAGCGACACCGCCCTCACCGCGGACGGTGCCGGCCCCGCGTCCGAGCGGCCCGAGGACATCCGGCGGCGCGCCACGGAGGCCGCGCTGCTCCAGCTCGGCCACGGCGCGACGGCCCTGCGCTCGCACGTGCGGATCGGCGACCCCCAGGGCCTGGCGGCGCTCGAAGCCGTCCTCCGGGCCCGGCGCTCGCTGCGCGGCCTGACCGACCTGATCCCGGTCGCCGTCCCCCGGCTGCTCACCGGCGTCGCCGGGGCGGACAACCTGGCGATGCTCCGCGACGCGGTGAAAATGGGCGCCGGCGCGGTCGGCGGTCGCCCGGACCTCGACCCGGACCCGTCCGGATACGTCGAGGCCGTCCTGGAGGTCGCCGCCGAGCACGGCTGCCCCGTGGACCTGCACACGGACGGCGACGACCCCGCCCGGCTGGCCCGGTTCGCCGCGCTGGCCGGCGGAATGCGCCAGGGGGTCACCATCGGCCCCTGCGCCGGGCTGGCCCGCCTCCCCGCCGATGTCGCCGCCCGGGCGGCCGGACAGCTGGCGGCCGCCGGGGTGGGCGTCACCTGCCTCCCCCAGGGCGGCTGCTGCGGTACGGAACACCGGGGCGCCGCCCCCGTACGGCTGCTGCGCGAGGCCGGGGTGCGGGTCGCGGCGGGCAGCGGGGCCCTGCGCGATCCGGCCAATCCGGTCGGGCGCGGCGACCCGCTGGAGGCGGCGTTCCTGCTGTCCTCGCAGGGCGGCCTGCGCCCCGAGCACGCCTACGCGGCGGTGTCCGCCGAGGCCCGGCACGTCATGGGGCTCCCCGAGCTCCGCGTCGAGGCGGGCTTCCCGGCCGAGCTGCTCGCCGTACGCGGGGAAGGGCTGGCCGGGGCGCTGTCGCTGGCGTACAGCCGGATCGTGGTGCACCGGGGGCGGGTGGTGGCCCGGACCAGCGCGGTGCGCGAGTACTGCGACTCGGAGGCCGGCGGCGGGCCGGGGCTTCCCCGCCAGGGACGGCCGGAATCCACCGGCGGGCCGTGAGCGTCGCGGCGCGCTCCGGCGTACCGTCGGTCGTATGCGCATTGTCATCGCAGGTGGACATGGTCAGATCGCGCTGCGGCTGGAGCGGTTGCTCGCCGCGCGCGGGGACGAGGCGGCCGGCATCATCCGCAACCCCGGACAGAGCGAGGACCTCAGAGCGGTGGGCGCCGAGCCGGTGGTGCTGGACCTGGAATCGGCCACGGTCGACGAGGTCGCCGAGGTGCTGCGCGGCGCCGACGCGGCGGTCTTCGCGGCCGGCGCGGGCCCCAACAGCGGCACGGCTCGCAAGGACACTGTGGACCGGGGCGCGGCCGTGCTCTTCGCGGACGCGGCGGAGCGGGCGGGGGTGCGGCGTTACGTCGTGGTCTCGTCCATGGGCGCCGACCCGGACCACGCCGGGGACGAGGTGTTCGACGTGTACCTGCGGGCCAAGGGCGCGGCGGACGCGGACGTACGCTCCCGCTCCGCCCTGGACTGGACGATCCTGCGCCCCGGGATGCTCACCAACGACGCCGGCACCGGCCAGGTCCTCCTCGCCGCGTCCACGGGCCGGGGCCCGGTCCCCCGCGACGACGTGGCGGCGGCCCTGGTCGAACTCCTGGACACCCCGGCCACGGCGGGCCTGACCCTGGAGCTGATCTCGGGCAACGTGCCGTTGGCGGTCGCGGTGAAGGACATCGCGGGCAACTGACCGGCACGCACGAAGAAGGCCCCCGTTCTTCGAACGGGGGCCTTGCTTGTGGCGGCGCCAGGGTTCGAACCTGGGTAGGCTGAGCCGGCAGATTTACAGTCTGCTCCCTTTGGCCACTCGGGCACACCGCCAAGGGATGCCGCCTTCGAGTCCCGGTTTCCCGTGGTGCTCTCTGGCAACGACGTAAACAATACCTGATGACCGGGGGTGCTACGCCACCGGATTGTTCGGAGGCCCGTGCGGTCTCGGGTGGCTAGGCTTGACGCGGCCGCCGCGCCAGGTACGCACTTTCCAGCACCCCCGATCCAAGGAGCCACACGTCATGGCCGACTCCAGTTTCGACATCGTCTCGAAGGTCGAGCGGCAGGAGGTCGACAACGCCCTCAACCAGGCCGCCAAGGAGATCTCCACCCGTTACGACTTCAAGGGCACGGACGCGTCGATCGCGTGGTCCGGCGAGAAGATCCTGATGCAGGCGAACGGCGAGGAGCGGGTCAAGGCCATCCTCGACATCTTCCAGTCCAAGCTGATCAAGCGCGGGATCTCGCTGAAGTCGCTGGACGCCGGTGAGCCGCAGCTGTCCGGCAAGGAGTACAAGCTGTTCGCCTCGATCCAGGAGGGCATCTCCCAGGAGAACGCCAAGAAGGTCGCGAAGATCATCCGCGACGAGGGCCCCAAGGGCGTCAAGGCCCAGGTCCAGGGCGAGGAGCTGCGGGTCACCTCGAAGAGCCGGGACGACCTCCAGGCCGTGCAGGCGCTGTTGAAGGCCCAGGACTTCGACTTCGACGTGCAGTTCGCGAACTACCGCTAGAGCATCGTGGTCCGGGTGCGGAACTTCTCGTTCCGCACCCGGACTGCATGTCCGAATACCGCCGGTCCCGGCGGTTCGGGCGCAGCAGACTGGTCCGTGGCGGCCGGCGTTCCGGTCGGTCGTACGGACGAGGAGAGGGACCGGTCATGACCATGTACGCGACGGTCGACAGCCCGCTGGGCGCACTGCTGCTGGTCGGGGAAGAGGCCCCCGGAGCAGCGGGTACCGCGCTCCTCTCGCTCTCCGTGCCGGGCCAGAAGGGCGGCACCGTCGTCCAGGGCGGCTGGGTGTACGCGCCCGAGGCGTTCGCGGGGGCCGCCGCCCAGCTGCGGGAGTACTTCGAGGGGCGCAGGACGCGCTTCGACCTGGTGTACGCGCAGGGGCGGGGCACCGAGTTCCAACGGCGGGTCTGGGCGGCGCTGGACGCCGTTCCGTACGGCGAGACGGTCTCGTACGGGCAGATCGCCGCGCGCGTCGGCGCGAGCGGTGCCGGGGTGCGGGCGGTGGGTACGGCGATCGGGCGCAATCCGCTGCTGGTCGTGCGGCCGTGCCACCGGGTGATCGGTGCGGACGGTGCGCTGCGCGGGTACGCGGGCGGCCTTGAGCGCAAGGAACGGCTGCTGGGGCTCGAAGGGGCCCTGGCGGGGCGTTGACGGGGCTCCGCTGATGGACGGGCTCTTCCCCAGGTCACGGGCCGTCATCGCGCCAGGGGCCGTGCATGTGCCCGACTGGCTGCCGCCCGAGCGGCAGCGGGAGTTGGTGGCGGCGTGCCGGGAGTGGGCACGGGGGCCGGTGCCGCTGCGGCACACGGCGTTGCCGGGTGGCGGGGTCATGTCGGTGCGGACGGTCTGCCTCGGGTGGCACTGGCAGCCGTATCGCTATGCGCGTACGGCGGACGATGTGAACGGCGCTCCGGTGGTCCCGTTTCCCGCCTGGCTCGCGGAGCTGGGGCGGGCGGGGGTGGCGGAGGCGTACGGGCCGGGGGGCGGCTCGGAGGCGTACGCGCCGGATGCCGCACTGGTGAACTTCTACGACGGTACGGCCCGGATGGGCATGCACCGGGACGCCGAGGAGCGGTCCGATGCGCCTGTGGTGTCGCTCAGCATCGGGGACACGTGCGTCTTCCGGTTCGGCAACACGGAGGGCCGGGGCAGGCCGTGGACCGACCTGGAGCTGGCGTCCGGCGACCTGTTCGTGTTCGGCGGCCCGGCGCGCCGGGCGTACCACGGGGTGCCGGTGGTCCGGCCCGGCACCGCCCCTCCCGGTACGGGGATGAGCGGTGGGCGGCTCAATGTGACGTTGCGTGAGACGGGGTTGAACGGCTGACCTCAGCGCCGTTCGCGGGAGTTGCCGAAGAGCAGCCGGTAGGCGATCAGCAGGACCAGTGAGCCGCCGATGGCCGCGACCCAGGTCGCCGGGTCGAAGAAGTCCTTGGTGATCTCGCGGTCCAGGAAGCGCGACGATATCCAGCCCCCGAGGAACGCGCCGACGATCCCTATGAGCGTCGTGCCCACCAGGCCGCCGGGGTCGCGCCCCGGCAGCAGGATCTTGGCGATGACGCCCGCGACGAGCCCGAGAATGATCCAGCCGATAATGGTCATGCGTGCGAACCTACCCGTCCCTCTGTCCTGGACTCCAAGACGCCGGGGACGGGCGGGTGGTTGCGTGCGGCGGCCTGCGGGCCGGGGGGCCTACCAGCCGGCGAACTGCTCGTCGGTGCGCACGATCTCCTTGCCGAAGGGCATGAGGGACACCGGGATGAGCTTGAAATTGGCGATGCCCAGGGGAATCCCGATGATCGTGACGCACAGGACGATGCCCGTGGTGATGTGGCCGAGCGCCAGCCACCAGCCGGCGAGGATCAGCCAGAGCACGTTGCCCACGCAGGACGGCCCGCCCGCGTCCCGGCGGTCGACCACCCGGTACCCGAAGGGCCACAGGGCGTAGACACCGATCCGGAAGGCGGCCAGGCCGAAGGGGATGCCGATGATCGTGATGCAGAGCAGGAGTCCCGCGAGCAGGTAGCCGAGGAACATCCAGAATCCGCAGAGGACCAGCCAAATGACGTTCAGAATGGTTTTCACGGGCGAGGACCTGCCATCTGCTCGAGTCGGGCGATACGCTCCGCCATCGGCGGGTGGGTCGAGAACATCTTGGACATCCCCTGCCCCGCGCGGAAGGGGTTGGCGATCATCATGTGGCTCGCGGTCTCGATCCTGGGCTCCGGGGGCAGCGGGAGCTGCTGCGTCCCGGCCTCCAGCTTCCGCAGGGCACCGGCGAGGGCCAGCGGGTCGCCGGTGAGCCGGGCGCCCGAGGCGTCCGCCTCGTACTCCCGGGAACGGCTGACGGCCAGCTGGATGACGGACGCGGCGAGCGGACCCAGGATCATGATCAGCAGCATGCCGAGGAGGCCCGGGCCCTCGTCGTCGTTGGAGCGGCCGACCGGTATCAGCCAGGCGAAGTTGACCAGGAACATCACGACGGAGGCCAGCGCTCCGGCGACGGACGAGATGAGGATGTCCCGGTTGTAGACGTGGCTCAGCTCGTGGCCGAGGACGCCGCGCAGCTCGCGCTCGTCCAGGAGGCTCAGGATGCCCTCGGTGCAGCAGACCGCCGCGTTGCGCGGGTTGCGGCCGGTCGCGAAGGCGTTGGGGGCCTGGGTCGGGGAGATGTAGAGCCGGGGCATGGGCTGGCGCGCCGATGTGGAGAGCTCGCGGACCATGCGGTAGAGCTGGGGCGCCTCGAACTCGCTCACGGGACGGGCGCGCATGGCCCGCAGCGCCAGCTTGTCGCTGTTCCAGTACGCGTACGCGTTGGTGCCGATCGCCACCAGGAGGGCGACGATCAGGCCCGTACGCCCGAAGAAGCTGCCGATGAGGATGATGAGTGCGGACAGGCCCCCGAGGAGTACGGCGGTTTTCAGCCCGTTGTGCCGGCGGTGCACGGTACGCCCTCCAAATCATGCAGCAGGGGAGCCCTTGGCGGGTGGGGCCCCACCGCTCAGTGGAGCCTCCCGTACTGGTCAACGCCAGGCGGCGGGAGCGAGTTCCCTGGTGCGGACGGCCCGACGGCCCAGGCGGGCCCCGCTGTAGGCGTGGGGTCCGGCTCTGGGCCGTCCGGGTGGAGGTGCGCGGCGCGCTCAGCGCGGGGCGGGGAGCTTCGCGAGTTCCACGGCCTCGGGGTCGGGCTCGACCTCGCTGGTGCAGTGGGCGCAGCGGGAGGCGATGGCCGGGATCTGGCTGTAGCAGCGGGGGCAGTCACGCAGGGCGGCCTTGATGTCGACCGGCTCGTCGCCCTTCTTGGCGGTGAAGCGGTCCTGGACCTTGGCCATCGGCATGACGACGCAGAAGTAGAGGACGGCGGCGGTGATGATGAAGGCGATCGCGGCGCTGATGAACAGGCCGTACGGGAAGTCGACACCGTCGACCTTGAAGTGAGCCTTGCCGAAGTCGCCGGTGCCGCGCGTGAAGATGCCGATCAGCGGCACGATGAAGGCGTTGCTGAACCCGGTGACGACCGCGGTGAAGGCGGCTCCGACGGCGAGACCGACCGCCATGGAGATGACGTTCCCGCGCAGGATGAAGTCCTTGAACCCGCTCAGCACTGCTGTGGCTCCTTGTGGTGATGAGAACGTCGTACGCGTTCCGAGGCACCGACCCTGCCCTGTGCGGGTGGCCGGGGGCAAACCGATCTTGCCATCCGTCGAACAGGTGAACGGCGTCAGAAAAGACTGACGGCGGCGAATCTCAGGACGGTCTGCGGAGCGCCCGACAGGACGACTCCCGCGGCGGCGGTGAGGACGATCGCGGCGGTCAGGGGCGCCGGAACGCGGTGCCGTACGGCGGGCGCGGTCTCTTCCCCTTCCGCGGCCTCTTCCCCGTCCGCGGGCGCGCGGAACAGGACGGCCGTCCACTGCAGGTAGTAGTACAGCGCGATGACGACGTTGACGGCCATCACGACGGCGAGCCAGCCCAGGCCCGCGTCGACGGCTGCGGAGAACACCGTGACCTTGGCGAAGAGCCCGATGATGCCCGGCGGCAGCCCGGCCAGGCAGAGCAGGAAGAACGCCAGCGCGAGCGCGGTGAGCGGCCGGGTGGCGTACAGGCCGCGGTAGTCGTCGAGACGGTTGCCGGGGCGGGTACGGGCGACCAGGGCGGCCACCGCGAACGCGCCGAGGTTCACGACGGCGTACATCAGGGCGTACGCGACGGTGGAGCCGATCCTGCGCTCCCCCGCGTACGCGGCGGCGGCTACGGGGACGAGCAGGTACCCGGCCTGGGCGACGGAGGACCAGGCGAGCAGGCGTACGGCGCCGTGCGCGCGGGAAGCGCTCTGGCGCAGCGCGGCCACGTTGCCGACGGTCATCGTGAGCGCGGCGAGGACCGCGAGGGCGGGGCCCCACACGTCCGCGTACGCCGGGAAGGCGATCACGGTGACGAGGATGAGGCCGGTGAAGCCGACCGCCTTGCCGACGACCGAGAGGTAGGCGGCGATGGGCAGGGGGGCGCCGACGTAGGTGTCGGGCACCCAGAAGTGGAAGGGCGCGGCGGCCGTCTTGAAGGCGAAGCCGACGAGGGTCAGCGCGACGCCCGCCCCGGCGAGGGTGGAGAGCTGGGGGTCGACGTGGTCGAGGCGGCCGGCCAGGTCGGTGAGGTGGAGCGTGCCGGTGGCCGCGTACACGAAGCTGACGCCGAGGAGCATCACGGCGGTGGCGGTCACGGAGGACAGGAAGAACTTCAGCGCGGCCTCGGAGGAGCGCCGGTCGCCGCGCTTGATGCCGACGAGCGCGAACGCGGGCAGCGAGGCGACTTCGAGGGCGATGACCAGCGTGGCGAGGTCCCGGGAGGCCGGGAGGAGCGCGGCGCCGGCGGCGGACGACAGCAGCAGGAACCAGAACTCGCCGGCCGGGAGCTTGCGGGTGTCGCCGATCGAGAGCAGCGCGGTGAGCAGCGCGCCGCCGAGCACGAGGGCCTGGATGACCAGGGTGAAGTGGTCGGCGGTGTAGCTGCACGCGTGGCTGCCCGTGGTGAGGCAGAAGGTGGAGCGGTCGCCGTCGTGGAGCGGGATGATCAGGGCGAGCGCGGCGACGAGCCCGGCGACGGCCCCGTAGCCGAGGAGCGGTTTGCGGGCCTCGGTGACGAAGAGGTCGGCGACCAGGACGACGAGGGCGACGGCCGCGGCGGTGAGCGGGGGCGCGATGGCGAGCCAGTCGACGGACTGGACGAGGCTGGTGGCGCTCTCGGCCGCTGTGGTCACGACTTGCCTCCTGCGAGGAGCTTCTGCACGGCCGGGTCGGTGAGGCCGAGGAGGACGGCGGGCCACAGGCCGGCGAGGACGGTGAGGACCGCGAGGGGGGTCCAGGCGGCGTATTCGTAGCTCTGGACGTCGGCGATCGCCCGAGGTTCGTCGCGGTGGGCGCCCATGCAGACGCGGCGGACCACGATCAGGAGGTACGCGGCGGTGAGCAGGGTGCCGAACGCGGCGACGGACATGAACGTCAGGAAGGCGGGCCGGCTCAGCCCCTCGGCCGGGTCGAACGCGCCGAACAGGGCGAGCATCTCGCCCCAGAACCCGGCGAGACCCGGCAGCCCGAGGGAGGCGACCGCGGCGAACGCGAGGAGGCCGCCGAGGCGGGGCGCGCGGCCGTACAGGGCGGCGCCCGTGGCCCCGGCGAGGGTGTCCAGGTCGGCGGTGCCGTACCGGTCCTTGACCGCGCCGACCAGGAAGAACAGCAGGCCGGTGATGAGCCCGTGGGCGATGTTGGCGAAGAGCGCGCCGTTGACGCCGGTGGGGGTCATGCTCGCGATGCCGAGGAGGACGAAGCCCATGTGGCCGACGGAGGAGTACGCGATGAGCCGCTTCAGGTCACCCTTGGCGCCGGGCCGGGCGAGGGCCAGGCAGGCGAGCGATCCGTAGACGATCCCGGCGACGGCGAAGGCCGCGAGGTACGGGGCGAAGGTGTGCATCCCGTCCGGGGCGACCGGGAGCAGGATGCGGACGAACCCGTACGTGCCCATCTTCAGCAGGACGCCCGCGAGGAGCACGGAGCCGACGGTCGGGGCAGCGGTGTGGGCGTCGGGCAGCCAGCTGTGCAGCGGCCACATCGGGGTCTTCACGGCGAGCCCGATCCCGATCGCCAGAACGGCGGTGACCTGCACGGACGAGGTGAGCCCGCGGCCGTTGTCAGTGGCGAGTGCCACCATGTCGAAGGTGCCGCTCTTCAGTCCGATGAGGAGCAGGCCCAGCAGCATGACGACCGAGCCGAGCAGTGTGTAGAGGATGAATTTCCAGGCGGCCGCCTGCCTCCCCGCACCGCCCCATCGGGCGATCAGGAAGTACATCGGGATGAGCACCATCTCGAACGCCAGGAAGAACAGGAGCAGGTCGAGGACGGCGAAGGTGGCGAGGGTGCCGGACTCCAGGAGGAGGACCAGCGCGACGAACGCCTTCGGGGAGGCGCCTTCGGGCAGCTTGAAGTAGCTGTAGAGCGCGCAGAGGAAGGTCAGCAGCGCGGTCAGTACGAGCAGGGGGAGCGAGATGCCGTCGATGCCGAGGTGGATGCGCACGTCCAGCGCCGGGATCCAGCTGATGTCGGTGGTGGCCTGCATCTTCGACGGGTGGTCGTGGTCGAAGCCGGCGGCCAGCACCAGGGTCGCCAGGAGGATGGCCCCGGTGACGGTCACGCCGTGGCGGAGCACGGCCTGGTCGGGGCTGCGGCCCTTCAGCCCGGGCGGGGCGGGGAGCAGGGCGGCGACGGCGCCGATGAGCGGGCCGACGACGACGAACGCCAGAAGGAACTGCATCACGGATGCGCTGATATCGATCACGGCTCAGGACCCCGCGTTGACGTTGGCGTAGACGACGGCGGCGGCCGCCAGGACCAGGGAACCGGCCAGCAGTGCGCTGAGGTAGGTCTGCACGTTGCCGGTCTGGGCGCGGCGGACGGCCGTGCCGAGCCAGCGTGCGCCGGTGGCGGAGCCGCGTACGTAGGTCTCCACGACCTCGCGGTCCAGGAAGCGGACGAGGCGTGCCGCGGCCTGGACGGGGCGGACGAACAGCGCCGCGTACAGGGCGTCGAGGTGGAAGCCGGTGGCCGCGTGGCGGTGGAGCGGGCCGAGCAGCAGGCGTCCGGGGTCGGCGGGGTCGGGGGCGTCCCCGGCCGGGCCGTAGGCGGCGGTGCGGGCCTCGATGGCCTCGATCTCCACGAGGGCCGGTTCCGCGTCCGGGTGGGCGACGACCGAGCCCATGGGGACGCGGGCGGCGAGCGCGGTGGTGTGGCGCCAGGCCCCGTAGGTGACCAGTCCGCCGACGAGGCCGACGCCGGTGGACAGGACGGCGGTGGTCAGGGAGGGGACAAGGCGGTGGCCGTCGAACCAGTCGCCGATGACGCCGACGCTCAGCCCGAGGGCGATGGTCGGGACGGCCAGCACCCATAGGACGGCGGTCATGGCGGCGGGCTGCCTGCCGTGGTCGGGGGCCTCGGCGCCCCGGCCCCGGAAGGCGAGGAGCCAGAGCCGGGTGGCGTAGGCGGCGGTGAGCACGGCCGCCAGCAGCCCGGCGACGAGGACCGTCCAGCCGGCGGCGGCCGGGGCGACGTGCCGGTGGCCGAGTGCGGTCTGCTCGGCGGCGACGAGGACGGCTTCCTTGGAGAAGAAGCCGGCGAACGGGGGGATGGCGGCGAGCGCGAGCAGCGCGACGGTCATCGTCCAGTAGGCGTCCGGGATGCGGCGGGCGAGGCCGCTCATCCGGGACATGGCGGCCAGTGAGTTGGTGCCGGCGGCGTGGATGACGACGCCGGCCGCGAGGAAGAGGACCGCCTTGAAGGCACCGTGCGAGACGAGGTGGAAGACGGCGGCCCCGCGGTCGCCGACGGCCAGGGCGCCCGACATGTAGCCGAGCTGCCCGATGGTCGAGTAGGCGAGGACGCGCTTGATGTCGTCCTGGGCGAGTGCGGCGAGCCCGGACCCGATCATCGTGACGGCCGCCATCACGGCGAGGACGACCAGGGCCGCGCCGGACTCGGCGAAGACGGGGAGGAGGCGGGCGACGAAGTAGACGCCGGCGGCGACCATCGTGGCCGCGTGGATCAGCGCCGAGACGGGGGTGGGGCCGGCCATGGCGTCGGGCAGCCAGGTGTGCAGGGGGAACTGCGCGGACTTGCCCGCGACCCCGGCCAGGAGGAGGAGCGCGATGAGGGTGGGGTGATCGAGCCCGCCGTGGGCGACGGCGCCCAGGATGCGGGTGATGCGGAAGGAGCCGGTGTCGGCGGCGAGCGCGAACAGGCCGATGAGGAAGGGGACGTCGCCCAGCTTGGTGACCAGGAACGCCTTCAGGGACGCGGCGCGCGCCTCGGGCGTCTCCCAGTAGTGGCCGACCAGGAAGTACGAGCAGATGCCCATGACCTCCCAGCCGACCAGCAGCACCATCAGGTCGCCGGAGTAGACGACGAGCAGCATCGCGGAGGTGAAGAGGGAGACCAGCGCCGCGTACGAGGGGTAGCGGGGGTCGTCGCGGAGGTACGCGGTCGAGTAGATCTGCACGCAGCTCGCGACGAGGGCGACCAGCACGGCGACGAGGACGGCGAAGCCGTCGAGGTGCAGCGCGAGGTCGATGGGGACCGAGCCGGTGGGGGTGAGCTGGGTCGCCGCGTCGATGGCCCGGCCGCCGCCCTGGCGCGCGGCGACGGTGGCGGCGAGGACCAGCGAGACGAGGGAGGGCAGTACGGCGAGCGGGCGCACGTACTCGGGCGCGGTGCGGCCGGTGAGCAGACCGGCCACCGCGCCCAGGAACGGGAGGAGGGGGACGAGGACGGCGAGGGTCGTGGTGGTCACGGGGTGGCCTCTGCCTTCTTTGCCTTCCCTGCCGCAGCAGTGGCCTGGTCTTCGGGGTCGGTGACGGCGTCGGCCTCGTCGTCGCCGGCCGGGACGGTCTCGGCCTCGTCGGTCTCGGCGGTGTCGCGGAGGCGGTCGACCTCGGAGCTGCCCCGGTTGCGGTAGACGGCGAGGACGATCGCCAGGCCGATGCCGATCTCCGCCGCCGCGATGGCGATGGTGAACAGCGTGAGGGCCTGGCCGGAGTGGAGGCGGTCGCGGAGCCAGACGTCGAACGCGACCAGGTTGAGGTTGACGGCGTTGAGCATCAGCTCGACGGACATCAGGACGAGGATCGCGTTGCGGCGGGCGAGGACTCCGTACAGCCCGGTGCAGAAGAGGAGGGCGGCGAGCACCGCGGGATAGGCGAGGTGCATCAGCGCGCGTCCTCTCGGGGCGGGGTGGCGCCGGCCCGGTCCGCTGCCCGGCCGCCCTTGCGGGAGAGGACGATCGCGCCGACCAGGGCGGCGAGCAGCAGGACGGAGAGCGCTTCGAAGGGCAGCACCCAGTTGCGGAAGAGGAAGGAGCCGGTGACCTTCGTGGAGCCCTGAGCGGGCCCGTCCAGCTCGATCCACGTCGTGCGGAAGGCGTCCACGACGACCCAGACCAGGGCGCCGGCGGAGGCGACGGCCACCACGAGCGCGGCCCACCGGTTCTCCGAGTCGGCGTCCGGGGAGCGGCCGATCGGGGCCCTGGTGAGCATCAGGCCGAACAGGAGGAGGACGACGACGGAACCCACGTAGATCAGTACCTGCACCCAGGCGATGAACTCCGCCGTGAGCAGGAGGTACTCGACGGCGAGGCCGCCGAGCGCCACGATCAGCCAGAGGGCGGCGTGCACCAGCTGCTTGGTCGTGACGGTCACCAGGGCGGCGCCGAGAGTGGCGATGCCGACGAGCACGAAGGCGATCTCCACACCCGTCGGGGAGAGGAAGCCGGGGGCCGCCGTCGCGGCGGCGAGGGTGGTGATCACTCGTCGTCCCCCTGCGCCTGCTGCGCCGCTTCCGCCTCTTGCTGGGCGCGGAGCTTGTCGGCCGTCTTGCGGGCCGCGGCGAGTTCCTTCGGTTCCTCGGCGCGGGGGTCGAGCGCGGGCGGTTCCGGGACCGTCCACATCCAGTCGCGCAGCTTGTCGCGCTCATGGGTGAGGTCCAGGATGTCCGTCTCCGCGTACTCGAACTCCGGCGACCAGAACAGCGCGTCGAACGGGCACACCTCGATGCAGATGCCGCAGTACATGCAGAGCGAGAAGTCGATCGCGAAGCGGTCGAGCACGTTGCGGCTGCGTTCGCGGCCGCCCGGGGCCGCGGCCGGCACCGTCTCCTTGTGGGAGTCGATGTAGATGCACCAGTCGGGGCACTCGCGGGCACACAGCATGCAGACCGTGCAGTTCTCCTCGAACAGCGCGATGACGCCGCGCGAGCGGGGCGGCAGTTCGGGCTGCACGTCCGGGTACTGGGCGGTGACGGTCTTCTTCGTCATCGTCCGCAGGGTGACGGCGAGGCCCTTGGCCAGACCTGAGCCGGGGATCGGGGGCACTAGTTGATCGCCACCTTCACGATGCCGGTGAGCGCGATCTGCGCGAGAGCGAGCGGGATGAGGGTCGTCCAGGCGAGCTTCTGCAACTGGTCCTCGCGCAGGCGCGGGTAGCTCACGCGCAGCCAGATCACGACGAACGCGAGGATGCCGGTCTTCAGCAGGGTCCAGACCCAGCCGAGTCCGTCGGCGCCCAGCGGGCCGTGCCAGCCGCCGAGGAACAGGACCGTGGTCAGCCCGCAGAGCACGACGATGCCGGCGTACTCGGCGAGCAGGAACAGCGCGAAGCGGAGGCCGGTGTACTCGGTGTACGCGCCGAAGATGATCTCGGAGTCGGCGACCGGCATGTCGAACGGGGGGCGCTGGAGTTCGGCGAGTCCGGCCACGAAGAAGACCAGGGCGCCGGTGATCTGCCAGGGCAGCCACCACCACTCGAACGCGTCGAGGATGCCGGGCAGCGAGACCGTGCCCGCCGCCATCGCCACCGAGGCGGCGGCGAGCAGCATCGGCAGCTCGTACGCGAGGAGTTGCGCGGCGGTGCGGAGGCCGCCGAGCAGGGAGAACTTGTTGGCCGACGCCCAGCCGGCCATCAGTGAGCCGAGTACGCCCACACCCATGACGGCGAGCACGAAGAAGAGGCCCGCGTCGACGGCCTGGCCGACCGCGCCCTCTCCGGGGCCGACCGGGATCGCGACCAGGACGAGCAGATACGGGAGGAGGGCCACGGCCGGCGCCAGGCGGAAGACCTTGCGGTCGGCGCCCGCGGGGACGATGTCCTCCTTCTGGGCGAACTTGACGCCGTCGGCGACGAGCTGGGCCCAGCCGTGGAAGCCGCCCGCGTACATGGGGCCCAGGCGGCCCTGCATGTGGGCCATGACCTTGTGTTCGGTCTGGCCGACGATGAGGGGGAGGACCATGAAGACGGCGAAGACGATGACGATGCGGAGGGCGACGTCCAGGGCGTCGTTCACGCTTGATCGCCTCCGTTGTCTGGGGTGTCGGGGGTCCGGTGGTCCTGGGCGTCGTCGGGGGTGGGGGTGTCGCTGCGCTGGGCCTCTCCCCTACCCGCCCCTTCCCGAACCGGGGGCTCCGCCCCCGTGCCCCCGCTCCTCAAACGCCGGAGGGGCTGATTCTCGCCCCCCGTGTGCCACGGGGCGTCCGTCCCCTGCTGGCTCGCCGAGCCCTGGGACGCGCTGCGAGTGCGGCGCGGGCGGGGTTCCGCCGGAGTCGTCGGGGTCGCGTCGCCTGCCGTGCGGGCGCGCCGCGCCGGGCGCGACGGGGCCGGCGGGAGCTGGCCCTTCAACGGGCCCCACTCGTTCGGGTCCGGGACGCCGGGCGGGAGCATCGTGCGGCGCTTCGGGCCGCCGTGGTCCGACTCGCCCGGTTCCTTCGCGCCCGGCCATGCCTTCGCCACGCGGGCGGCCAGCACGAAGTCTTTGCGGAGGGGGTGGCCCTCGAAGTTCTCGGGGAGGAGGAGCGGGACCAGGTTCGGGTGGTCCTCGAAGACGACGCCGAACATCTCGTGCGTCTCGCGTTCGTGCCAGGCGGCCCCCGCGTACACACCGGTCGCCGTCGGCAGGGACGGGGCCTCGTGCGGCACCGTCGTACGGACGAGGAGGCGGCGGACGACGGAGCCGGGCAGCGCCGCCACATGCGCGCACACCCGGAAGCCCGTGCCCGGTTCGTCCACCGCGCTCAGCCAGTCGAAGTACGTGCAGCCGAGGGTGTCACGGGCGGTTTCGAGGGCGGTGATCCACGCGGCGGGCGGGACGTCGACCGTCAGCAGGTCGTACGCCTGTTCGGCGGTGGCGTCCTCGCCGAACACCTCGGTCACGGCGTCCGGGAGGCGGTCGAAGGCGGCGGTCACTTGTCCTCCCCCACGGCCGGAGGCGACGTCACCAGACCGCTGCGCAGCGCGTCCGTCGACGGGCGGCCGCCCGCGGCCTCGGCGTAACGCTCGCCCAGCGACTCGCGCGCGATCTTCTCCTGGAGCTTCAGGATGCCCTGGAGCAGCGCCTCGGGCCGGGGCGGGCAGCCGGGGACGTAGACGTCGACGGGGATGATCTGGTCGACGCCCTTGGTGACGGAGTACGAGTCCCAGTACGGGCCGCCGCAGTTGGAGCAGGCGCCGAAGGAGATGACGTACTTGGGCTCGGGCATCTGCTCGTACAGGCGCTTGACCGCCGGGGCCATCTTGTCCGTCACCGTGCCGGAGACGATCATGAGGTCGGCCTGCCGCGGGCCGGGCGCGAACGGGATCACGCCGAGCCGGATGAAGTCGTGACGCGCCATGGAGGCGGCGATGAATTCGATGGCGCAGCAGGCGAGTCCGAAGTTGAAGACCCAGAGGCTGTAGCGGCGGCCCCAGTTGAGGACCACCTTCATCGGTTCCGGTGCGAGCCGGGACAGGACGCCCAGGCGCTTCGGTTCCGGGAGGAACGTGGGTACGGCGGCGGGTTCGTCCCCCGCCCCGGCCGACGACGGGCTCGTCACGTCCATTCGAGGACGCCCTTCTTCCATGCGTAGAGCAGTCCCACGGCCAGGAAACCGAGGAAGATGAACATTTCGACCAGCGTGGTCGCGCCGTAGCCCGGCGCCGCGAAGACCGTCGCCCAGGGGAAGAGGAAGATCGAGTCGACGGCGAAGATCACGTACAGGAAGGCGTACACGTAGTAGCGGACCTGGGTGTGCGCCCAGCCCTCCCCCACCGGGTCCACACCGCACTCGTACGTGAGCAGCTTCTCCGGCGTCGGGACCACGGGCCGCAGCAGCCGGCCCGCGCCGAAGGCGACGGCGACGAACAGGACGCCGACCAGGGCGAGCAGTCCGACCACCGAGTAGCTGTGGAAGTAGTCCGACGACGCGAGCACCGTCCGCGCCGGTGTCGATGCCGCACCGGGAAGGCCCGTCACGTCCGCCCCTCGCTCCCTAGCCCCGTCCACGATCTGTACGCACGGGAGTCTAGGCCCTGTAAAGGAGGGGTAAGCAGTTGCGTCGGGCAACGGACGGGGAACGAGTGGTCCACGGGGGCCCACGGGTAGGGATATCCCTACTTCACCTCACCCACGAGCCCCATGGCATCCGCCTCGCGCGCCCGGCAGGCTGGTCGTATGACCATGAGCCCCACGGTGCCCGCCCACGACGGGCCGCCTCCTGTCCGCTTCGCCTTCGGGCGGTGGACGTGGAAGGAGGTCGCGCACCTCCTCGCCAACCTGCCGATGGCGATCATCGGATTTGTTTACACCGTGTTGATGATCGCGATCGGCGTGGGCCTCGCGGTCACCGTCGTCGGTCTGCCGCTGCTGGCCGCCGGGCTCCAGGGGGCCCGGCTGATCGGGCGCGCCGAGCGGGCCCGCGCCCGCAAGTTCCTGGGCGTCCGGGTCGAGGAGCCGAGCCCGCCGGCCCGGGGCCGCGAGGACGACGGGTTCTTCGCGTGGCTGTGGACCTGTCTGCGCGACCCGGTCGCCTGGCGGGCGGCGCTGTACTCGTTCGTACGGCTGCCGTGGGGCATCCTCACCTTCGTCGTGACGCTCGTCTGCCTCATCGTGTGGCCGGCGCTCCCCTATACGGCGCGGTTGATGGCCAACGCGGACCGGGCCATGGTGCGCGGGCTGCTCTCCCCCTCCGACGACCTGGAACGCCGCATCGCGGAGCTGGAGTCGGACCGGGGTGTGGTGGTCGACACGGCCGCGGCGGACCTGCGGCGCATCGAGCGCGATCTGCACGACGGGGCGCAGGCCCGGCTCGTCGCGCTCGCCATGGGCCTCGGCCTCGCCAAGGAGAAGCTGACGGACGACCCGGAGGCAGCGGCCCGCATGGTGGACGAGGCACACGGCGAAGTGAAGGTCGCCCTCCAGGAACTGCGCGACCTCGCCCGGGGCATCCACCCCGCCGTCCTCACCGACCGCGGCCTGGACGCCGCGCTCTCCGCGATCGCCTCGCGCTGCACCGTGCCCGTCACCGTACGGGTGGATCTTCCGGGGCGCCCGGCGCAGGCCATCGAGGGCATCGCGTACTTCACCGTCTCCGAACTCCTCCAGAACGTCAGCAAGCACAGCGGGGCCCGTACCGCGTCCGTCGACGTGTGGCGCTCCGGCGACCGGCTGCTCATCCAGGTCGGCGACGACGGGCGGGGCGGGGCCTCGATGGACGGCGGTACGGGCATGGCGGGGCTCGCCGAGCGGCTGGACGCCGTGGACGGGGTCTTCGTACTCGAATCGCCCGCCGGCGGCCCGACGACCGTCACGGCGGAGCTGCCGTGGCGCGACCGGGGCGCCGAGAAGAGCCCGCAGCGCGTCAAGGGGTAGGGAAAACCCCCGCTCCGAGACGGAGACCGCCCTCATGGTGCGGCGGCGCACCACCCCGCACCCTTGACGTACAGACCACACGCGGATTCACGCACGCGCACACACAGACGCACGCACCCTCACGGACGCGGAAGAAACGGACGGAACCCCATGGCCACGGCATACGGACCGGACACCCGGGACCCTCAGCGGTCGGGAAGCGGCCTCGGAAACCGCCCCACGCGGCGGCATGTCCTGCCGGCCGCACTGCGGGCGCCCCTGGAGGGCAGGACCTGGCGCGAGTTCAGCTACCTCATGCTGAGCCTGCCGATCAGCATCGTGCTCTTCACCTTCGCGATCACCATGGTCTCGCTGGGCGCGGGCCTGCTCGTGACCTTCCTGGGCATTCCGGTGCTGGCGGCGGGCCTGGTCATGTGCCGGGGCTTCGGGATGCTGGAGCGGACCCGGGCGCGGGCGCTGCTGCGGGTGGACGTGGCCGATCCGGCGCCGGTGCGGGGCCGGAAGGGCGGGCTGATGTCCTGGGTCGGCGCGGTCCTGAAGAGCGGGGTGTCCTGGCGCCACCTGCTGTACGCGCTGCTGCACTTCCCGTGGGCGGTCTTCGCGTTCTGCGTCGCGCTGACACTCCAGGCGTGGGGCTGGGCGGCGCTCACCTACCCGCTGTGGCACTGGGCCGTGCCCGCGCACGCCGGCGTCTCGGGCATCCAGCTGTACGGGGACGCCCAGCACGAGGTCTACCTCGACTCGGGCGTCGACCTCGCGCTGACCGCAGGGCTGGGCCTGGGCATCGTCCTCCTGACCCCCTGGGTGATCCGGGGTCTGGCGACCGTGGACCGGGTGATGGTGGCGGGACTGCTGAGCCCGTCCCGGCTGGCGGAGCGCGTCACGGAGCTGGAGTCGGACCGGGGCGTGGTGGTCGACACGGCCGCGGCGGACCTGCGCCGCATCGAGCGCGATCTGCACGACGGGGCGCAGGCCCGCCTGGTCGCCCTCGCCATGGACCTGGGCCTCGCCAAGGAGAAGCTGACGGACGACCCGGAGGCAGCGGCCCGCATGGTGGACGAGGCACACGGCGAAGTGAAGGTCGCCCTCCAGGAACTGCGCGACCTCGCCCGGGGCATCCACCCCGCCGTCCTCACCGACCGCGGCCTGGACGCCGCGCTCTCCGCCGTCGCCTCGCGCTGCACCGTGCCCGTCACCGTGGAGGTGGACCTGCCGTCCCGGCCCGCGCAGGCCATCGAGGGCATCGCGTACTTCACCGTCTCCGAACTCCTCCAGAACGTCAGCAAGCACAGCCGTGCCACCCGCGCCTCGGTCGACGTGTGGCGCACGGAGGACCGCCTCCTGCTCCAGGTGACCGACGACGGGCGCGGCGGCGCCGACCCGGCGTCGGGCAGCGGGCTCGCCGGTCTGACCGAGCGGCTGGACGCCGTCGACGGGGTCCTGGTGGTCGACTCGCCGGCGGGCGGCCCGACGAAGATCACCGCGGAGCTGCCCTGGCGCGGCTGACCGCGGATCCACGGCACGGCACCTTTCAGGTCAACCCCGCGCACGCTCGCGACGTCACTGCCGTTACTGGGATGCTGGACGGCGTACGGGTCGTGCCAGCGAGTGAGCAGCGGGGGAACAGCGTCGTGGTGGAGGACAGAGTGCGCGTGGTCATCGCCGAGGATTCGGTACTGCTCCGGGAGGGACTGACCCGGTTGCTGACCGATCTCGGACATGACGTCGTCGCGGGCGTCGGAGACGCGGAGGCGCTGATCAAGACGATCGGCGACCTCGCCGGGCAGGACGCGCTGCCGGACGTGGTGGTCGCGGATGTGCGAATGCCGCCGACCCACACCGACGAGGGCGTCCGGGCGGCGGTGCGGCTGCGCCGGGAGTACCCGGGGATCGGGGTCCTGGTCCTCTCGCAGTACGTGGAGGAGCAGTACGCCACCGAGCTGCTGGCCGGGTCCAGCCGGGGCGTCGGGTATCTGCTGAAGGACCGGGTCGCCGAGGTCCGGGAGTTCGTGGACGCGGTGGTCCGGGTGGCGCAGGGCGGTACGGCGCTGGACCCGGAGGTGGTGGCGCAGCTGCTGGGCCGCAGCCGGAAGCAGGACGTGCTGGCCGGGCTGACGCCGCGTGAGCGCGAGGTGCTGGGCCTGATGGCGGAGGGGCGTACGAACTCCGCGGTGGCCAAGCAGCTGGTGGTGAGCGACGGGGCCGTCGAGAAGCACGTCAGCAACATCTTCCAGAAGCTGGGCCTGGCCCCGAGCGAGGGCGACCACCGCCGGGTGCTGGCGGTGCTGACGTATCTGAACTCCTGACGCGGCGCCACCCACCCGGGCGCGGGTCCGACGGGGAACCGGGCGGCTGGTGAATCATGACCGGCAAGCACCGGGAACCGTCACGGCATCCGGATGCGCGACGTCTTGTCGCAACGTGCCGAATCGCGTCTCATATTGCCGTCCATCATGTGATCTGCCGGAGGTAGGCGACCCTTACGGACGTAGGGTGGGCGGGGGACCTCCGGCGGGCCGGACGGTTCCGAGCCGCCGTGCCGAGGGAGGTCCAGTAAGTGACCAGCCAGGTCAGTAGCCCAGCCGAGCAGGCCGACGAGGCGCTCGTAGGGGGACAGCGTCCCCCCCAGTCCGCAGCCGCGGGAAGCGGTGA
This sequence comes from Streptomyces sp. NPDC016469, assembly GCF_040632905.1. Taxonomy (NCBI): domain Bacteria; kingdom Bacillati; phylum Actinomycetota; class Actinomycetes; order Kitasatosporales; family Streptomycetaceae; genus Streptomyces; species Streptomyces sp. NPDC016469. Next base: position 114 of record NZ_JBEYCQ010000008.1, on the reverse strand, counting down.
GAAGGAAGTCCGCCGTCTGGACCGGGTGGTCATCCGTTTCGCGGGTGATTCGGGTGACGGCATGCAGCTCACGGGTGACCGGTTCACCTCGGAGACGGCGTCCTTCGGGAACGA